>CANQEV010000022.1 GCA_947595925.1 uncultured Acetatifactor sp.
CGTGGTCTTCATAATCTTCGCCGCTTCTTCCAGGGTTTCTTCCAGCTGCTTATAGTAGGCAAACACGCCGTTTCCGGTCAGCGCCTCGATCCTGCGGACGCCTGCCGCCACGCCGCTCTCGGACAAGATCTTAAAGAACGCGATCTCCCCCGTGCTGCCCACATGGGTTCCGCCGCAGAGTTCCTTCGAAAAGTCTCCCATGGAAACCACCCGCACGGAAGCGCCGTACTTTTCTCCAAACAGCGCCATGGCGCCGCTCTTCTTCGCCTCCTCCAGGCTCATCACGTCCGTCCTCACCTGGATATTCTCGCGGATCTTCTGATTGACCAGTTCCTCCACGCGGCGGATCTCCTCCGGCGTCATGGCCTGGTTATGGCTGAAATCGAAACGGGTGCGGAAAGCGTCCTGATAAGAGCCCTGCTGTTCCACATGATCGCCCAGAACCACCTGAAGGGCCTTCTGCAGCAGGTGGGTTGCGGAGTGGTTCTTACAGGTGTTCCCCCGGTTTTCCGCGTCCACCTTCAGAAGAGCCTTCTCCCCTGCGCGGATCCTTCCCTCCACGACCTTCCCGATATGCCCGATCCTGTTTCCGGGAAGTTTTACGGTATCCTCAACGGAGAACAGACCGCTCTCCGTGCGGATCTCTCCGATATCCCCCTTCTGACCGCCCATGGTGGCGTAGAAAGGCGTTTTTCTCACGACGACCGTTCCGGTCTCCCCGCTTTCCAGAAATTCCCTGCGCTCCGAATCGGAGGCCAGGGCAACGATGGCATCCTCGCCGGTCAGGGTATCGTAACCGACAAACTCGCTGACGATCTCGCTGTCCAGGCCGTCGAACGCGCCTGCGCCCACCGTCAGTTTCGCGGAAAAGCTCTGGTTGTCCCTGGCCTTCTGCTTCTGCTCTTCCATGGCCTCGGCAAAGCCCTCTTCATCCACCTTCAGGCCCTCTTCCTCCGCCAGCTCCACGGTGAGCTCCAGCGGGAACCCAAAGGTGTCATAGAGATAAAACGCGCTCTTTCCGTCGATGGTCCTGGCGTTTTCGGACTTCCTGGCCTCCAGGATCTTGCCGAACTCCTTCATGCCGTTCTCCAGGGTGCTCTCAAAGCGTTCGATCTCCTTCTTCAGCTCGGTCAGCACAAACTCCCGGTTTTTCTTCAGAAGCGGATAACTCTCCGCGTAGATATCGTCGATATACATGCCCGCGATCTTCAGGATGTCTTCCTGGGTCTTCAGTCCCAGGATCCTGGCGTGCCTCACCGCGCGGCGGATCAGACGGCGCAGCACGTACCCCGCCCCCGCGTTGGAGGGAAGAAGCTTTGCCTCGTCACCGATCAGCATCACGCTGGTGCGGATATGGTCCGCCAGGATCCGCATGGACCGGGTCAGCTTTTCATCCTGCTCATATTTCACGCCGGAGGCCTTCTCAATATAGGCGATGACAGGCGCGAACAGATCGATCCTGTAGACGTCCCGGCTCCCGTTCAAAAAGGCAAGGATCCTCTCCAGGCCCCAGCCGGTGTCCACGTTCTTCTGCTTCAGGGGAGTGAGACTTCCGTCCTGATGCTTTTCATACTGCATGAACACGTCGTTACCAAGCTCGGTGTACTTTCCACAGGAGCAACCGGGCCCGCAGTCCGGCCCGCAGTCCGGCCGGTCGTCGATGTAAAACATCTCGCTGTCGGGGCCGCAGGGACCGTACTCCAGCCCCCACCAGTTGTCCTCCGCAGGGAGATAATAAATATTTTCCTTCTTAAAGCCGGAGGCGATCCGGTACTGGGCCCCCTCCTCGTCCCTGGGGGCGTTCTCGTCCCCCGCAAAGACAGTTGCAGCCAGGTGATCCGCATCGAATCCAAACACTTCCGTCAGGAGCTCGTAGCTCCACTGACAGCGCTCTTTCTTAAAGTAATCCCCAAGGCTCCAGCTCCCCATCATCTCAAAAAAGGTCACATGGCTCTTGTCGCCCACGGAATCGATATCGTTGGTCCTGACGCAGCCCTGCACGTTGCAGAGCCTCGTCCCCAGAGGGTGCTTCTCGCCCAGAAGGTAGGGCATCAGGGGCTGCATGCCCGCCACGTTGAACAAAACGCCTGTGGAGCCGTCGGACACCAGGGAAACCGCTCCCACATCCACATGTCCCCGGTCCACATAAAACTGTTTCCAGGTCTTTCTGAGTTCATCCGATGTAAATTGTCTCATTTCCGATAACCAAGCCTTTCCGTACTATTTCAATTTCAGAACGTAAATTTATCCGCAAAGTAGGCGTCCAGATCGGCGATCGCCACCCTCTCCTGCTCCATGGAATCCCGGAAACGGACGGTCACGCAATTGTCGGTCTCGGAGTCAAAGTCGTAAGTGATGCAGAAAGGCGTGCCGATCTCGTCCTGACGGCGGTATCTCTTTCCGATATTCCCCCTGTCATCAAATTCGCAGTTGTATTTCTTGCAGAGCTGGGTGTAGATCTTCTCCGCGCCCTCGTTTAATTTCTTGGAGAGGGGCAGCACGCCGATCTTCACCGGAGCCAGGGCGGGATGGAAGTGCAGGACGGTCCTCATATCCCCGCCCTCCAGCTCTTCCTCGTCATAGGCCGCGCACAGGAAGGCAAGCGTCACGCGGTCCGCGCCCAGGGAAGGCTCCACCACGTAAGGTATGTATTTCTCTTTCTTTTCATCGTCAAAATAGGACATATCCTCGCCGGAAGTATTCGCATGCTGGGTCAGGTCATAATCGGTCCTGTCCGCGATGCCCCAGAGCTCGCCCCAGCCGAAGGGGAACAGGAACTCGATATCGGTGGTGCCTTTGCTGTAAAAGCAGAGCTCCTCCGGGCTGTGGTCGCGCAGACGGATCTCATCCTCCTTCATGCCGAGGGCAAAGAGCCAGTCGCGGCAGAACGCCCGCCAGTACTGGAACCACTCCATGTCGGTGCCGGGCTCGCAGAAGAACTCCAGCTCCATCTGTTCGAATTCCCTGGTCCGGAAGGTAAAGTTTCCGGGAGTGATCTCGTTCCGGAAAGATTTTCCGATCTGGCCGATGCCGAAGGGGATCTTCTTCCGGGAAGTCCTCTGCACGTTCTTAAAGTTGACAAAGATTCCCTGAGCGGTCTCAGGACGCAGGTACACCGTGTTCTTCGCGTCCTCCGTCACGCCCTGGAAGGTCTTGAACATCAGGTTGAACTGGCGGATGTCGGTGAAATTGTGCTTTCCGCAGGTGGGGCAGGGGATGTTTTTCACCTCGACAAAGGCTTTCATCTTCTCGTTGCTCCAGCCGTCCACGCTCTCTTCCAGCGTGATGCCGTTCTCCGCGCAGTAGTCCTCGATGAGTTTGTCCGCCCGGAACCTCTCGTGGCACTCGCGGCAGTCCATCAGGGGATCGGAGAAACCGCCCAGGTGCCCGCTGGCCACCCAGGTCTGGGGATTCATCAGGATCGCGCAGTCCACGCCTACGTTGTAGGGATTCTCCTGCACAAACTTCTGCCACCAGGCTTTCTTCACGTTATTCTTCAGCTCCACGCCCAGATTGCCGTAATCCCAGGTGTTCGCCAGACCGCCGTAGATCTCCGAACCGGGATACACAAACCCTCTCGCCTTCGCCAACGCAATGATCTTTTCCATTGTCTTTTCCATAGATTTTTCCTTTCCCCGACCCTCTCCGGGCCACTGATAAATATTTGTACCTTTTTTCCCAACGGACATGGGCTTTATTTTTTTAAGAGCAGCACCGCCGGTTCCGTACACTGGGACGTGTCCGCGCTGCCGTCCTCCAAAAGCTGCACGCCGTCGCTGTAATACACGACTTCATAGGGGAGGCCTATCCTGGTCGCCGCCTCCGTCACCAGTACATGCCTGTTCCCAAGCTTCTTCTGGTTCGCCTCGTCCAGGGTGATGGATTCCGCTCCGTTAAAGAGCACCGCTCCGGAGAAGATATGCCGCGCCTTCAGGGCCTGTTCCACGGTCTCATAATACAGAGTCTCCTTCTGGAATCCCGAATAGGCCGCGCCGTCCGCAAACCGATATACGACCCGGACCTTTCGGCCGTCTTCCTCCAGTCCGGTCACTTCCTCCAGGACGATCGGTTCCGTTCCCTCCCGGCCGCCTGCCCCAATATACGCCGTAATCTCCTCCTGAACCATCTCCCTCAGTTCGTCAATATCATAATATCCTTTGTCAAAGCTCTCCTCGATGCAAAGCAGCACCTGTCCGTCTTTCTCCACCGTAAGGCCGTTCCGTATCGGCTCCTGCCCGCTCCTGCTGCTGCCACATCCGGCCAACAGGACAGAGAACAGGAGCATGGCTGAGCAGCCGAGGAGGATCCCTCTACTTTTCTTCATTGACACAGCCCCTTCCTCCGGACTTTGATTCCGTCTGATTTCAGCTTTGATCCCTGCCCGCGTGTCCCGCACGGGATAAATGCGCCAACTTTAAAATCCCAGTAACCTATTATAACCAAAAGACCGCCAAATTTCAACAGAGAGTTTTCAAGATCTCCAGGCTCTTAAAGTCATGTCTCATGTATCTTCTGCAATAATCCTCCGCCACCTCCCGCATCTGCATAAGGACGGGTTCCGTCACGGTAAATGTATAAAGTTTTTCAATAGAGCTCTTTCCTATGTAGTCCAGCGCGTACGCCGCCGAATCGGACAGCTCCCTGTCCTCCGGGATTCCCGGGTATTCCCCGTTCACCGCTATGGACTTCAGCTCATAGACACATCTCACCAGAGGTCTTGAAAGGGACGGCGCGGTCAGCGCTTTCAGCGACTGATAGAGCAGGAGCAGCATTTGTTTCTCGTCATTATTTTCCCGTGTATAATAGTCTGCGATCTCCGCAAAATACATCCCGTAATAGGCGCCCTCAAAATCGCTCATGAGCTCCTGGAAGTAATTCTGGATATCCGCGTCCGACAGGGTGTAGGCATCCCGCCCCGGATAGAGCTTAAAGGTTCCGAAGGCAAAGGAATTCGTCGCTGCGGCAAGCCGGTTCCCCTGCCGCCTTGCGCCCCTGGCAAAAGCGGAGATCTTTCCCTTCTCCTTCGTCAGGATGGTCACCCGCCTGTCGTAATCGCCGGAGGGAGACTGTTTCAGAACCATTCCCGTGACAAATATAAATTCCTGCATGGTTCTTTCCGCCCCCCTTCCGCCTCTTTCAGAAAGACCGGCCCTCCGACGCGCTTTTGTACAGCAGATAATCCTGTACCTTTCCCGTAGCCGCGAAGACGTCCCAGGCGCTCCGCCCGGCCTCCCCTCCGGTGACATTTCCGGAAAGGCCGGCTGACGCGTCAGTCTCCCTGTCACGGCCACCCTCCTCTGCCGCTGTGAAAAACCTGTCTTCCGCCCTCTCTTCCCACTCCCGCTCTTCCATCCAAAACGCCCCCTTTTCCTGTCATTAGGTTTTGTCTTTGGAGGGAAGTTATGCGCAAAAGCCGAATCTTCCGAAACTTACCAGACATGTTCCAGCCTGTCTTTATCGACTCTTATCTCTTACTATCATTTGGATTGTAGCCGAAATTCTTCATCAGGATATCACTGTCCCGCCAGTCCTTTTTCACCTTTACCCAGAGCTGCAGATTGACCTGCATCTCCATGAGGTCCTGGATATCCGCCCGGGCCTGGGAACCGATCTTTTTCAACATCTGACCGCCCTTGCCGATGATGATCCCCTTGTGGGATTCCTTCTCGCAGATGATCGTGGCGTCTATGTGACAGACGTTCCCCTTCTCCTTCATGCTCTCCACGCAGACCGCGATCCCGTGAGGGATCTCCTCCTCCAGGAGCCTCAGCGCCTTCTCCCGGATCAGCTCCGCAGCGATCTGGCGCATGGGCTGGTCCGTGATGGTATCCTCGTCGTAGAAGGGCTCTCCATAGGGCAGATATTTCAAAATACACTGCACCAGGGCATCCGTGTTGTCCCCCTTCAGGGCGGACACCGGGACGATCTCCGCGAAGTCCATCTCCTTCCGGTAAACCTCAATAAATTTCAGGATATCGTCTTTTTTTACGGTATCCGTCTTATTGATGACCAGAATCACCGGGGTGTCCGTCTTTTTCAGCTGTTCGATGATGTGCCGTTCCCCGGCTCCGATGAAGGCCGTGGGCTCTACCAGCCAGCAGACGACGTCCACCTCGTTCAAGGTGCGCTCCGCCACATGGACCATATAGTCCCCCAGCTTATTCTTCGCCTTGTGGATCCCAGGCGTATCCAGGAAGACGATCTGCCCCTCCTTTAATGTAAGCGTCGTCTGAATCCGGTTTCTGGTCGTCTGGGGCTTGCTGGAAGTGATGGCGATCTTCTGGCCGATCAAATGATTCATCAGCGTGGACTTTCCCACATTGGGCCTGCCGATCAGCGTGACAAAGCCTGATTTAAACTTCCCGGTATTTTCCATAGTTTTCCTCTTTCCGCAGGCAAAGGGCGCTGCCCTTCGGCCGCGAGGTTTTTTTCGGTAACAAGGTAAAGCGTATCACATCCCGCCAGAAATAGCAAGTTGAAAAAGAGGCCGCCCTCTGTCTGAGGCAGCCCCTTTCTCCTTTGTATTCCGCGGAACATTTCCTTCCGAAATCTGTCACGAATCCTCTTTCCATACCCTTCCAAACACGGACATGTACTCGATCATCGTTCTTGCAAAATTTTTCCCCGGCTTTATGCCCTCTCAAACACGGGCATGTACTCGATGGGCGCGTCCACCGTCACAGTCCGGCCTCCCTCATAGACAGTGCCGTCGCTGGTCAGTTTCCAGGAACCGGCGGGGAGATACACCTCCCTCTGGAACTGGTTCAGCGCGAAGATGGGCGCCGCCAGGTACTTTGCGCCGAACATATACTGATCGTTCAGTTCCCAGCACTTTTCATCTTCGGGGAACTCATAAAACATGGGCCGGATCAGGGGCGAACCGTTTTCGGAGGCCTCCTCGTACAGGCTCTTGATATAGTCGTGCATCCCCACGCGGATATCGTAGTAATGCCGCATGATCTTATAATTTTCCTCGCCGTAGCTCCAGAGCTCGTTGGGCTGGCCGGTGTGAAGATAGCCGCCGCCCCAGTCGCGGTCGTCCAGGGCCGGTATATTGTAAGGGCCCCTGTCCCCGTGCATGCGCAACACTGCGGAATACACGGCGAACTGATACCAGCGGATCAGAAGCTGGCGGAAATCCGGATCGTTTACGTCGTCGGTCATGAAGCCGCCGATGTCGGTGGTCCACCAGGGGATCCCGGCGATTCCCATGTTCAGCCCCGCCATCACCTGTTCCTGGAAGGATTCAAAGGTGCTGGGAACATCGCCGGACCAGATCACGTTGCCGTACTTCTGGCTGCCCGCCCAGGCACAGCGCATCAGGTTCACCACGACGCCGTCCCCCAGCTTGCTCATGGGATCGTTGAACACCCGGCTGTACATCTGGGGATACAGGTTGCTGCACTCCAGAGCGGGCCCGATGCTGTATCTGTAATTCTCAAAGTCATAGACGCCGTAGTCCGGCTCGGAATTGTCCAGCCAGAACCCGTCGAAACCGTAATCGTAATAGTTCCTCTTGCAGACCTCCCAGACATACTTCCTGGTCTCCGGGTTAAAGGGATCGATCTCCACGCAGTCCCCCTGGTAATCGTAAGTCTGGGCCGCTCCACGCTCGGTGCGGATCAGAAGCCCCCTGTCCATCATGGGATAGAAGTTCTCGCTCTTCCTGTCGACGGAGGGCCATACGGACACGATCACCTTAATGCCCATGGAGTGAAGTTCCTCCACCATGGCCTTGGGATCCGGCCAGTAGGTCTTGTCAAACTTCCAGTCGCCCTGCACGGTCCAGTGGAAGAAATCGATCACGATCATATCGATCTTGATGCCCTCTTTCTGGTAGGCGTGAGCCACCTCCAGAACCTCCTCCTGGGTGCGGTAGCGGAGCTTGCACTGCCAGAGCCCCATCAGATCCTCGGGGAACCTGGGCGCTCTTCCGGTGACGCCGGTGTAGGTCTTCAGGATCTCCTTCGGGGTGTCGCCCGCCGTGATCCAGTAGTCCATCTGCCTGGTGGACCTGGCGATCCACTCCGTGTAATTGTTGGCGAAAGTCACCCGGCCCACCGCGGGATTGTTCCACAGCATGCCGTAGCCCTTATTGCTGATGTAGAAGGGAACGGAAGCCTGGGAATTTCTCTGCGCCAGCTCCAGCATACAGCCCTTCATGTCCATGTAGGACTGTTGATACTGGCCCATTCCGAAGATCTTCTCCCCCTCGTTGGCGTCAAACTTCAGGTTTAAGGTATATCCCGTGCCGCCGATGATCCCCTTCCACTCCCGGTTCACCAGCTTCAGGCACCGGCTGCCCCTGGAGATCGTCCCGTCGTAGGAGCGGTAATACTCCCTGAGCAGGAGCTTTTCCCCCTCAAAAAAGGAGATGATCCCCACAAAATTCACTTCCGCACGGATCTTTCCGTTGGTGATAGAGGCATATTTCCTCTTATCGATGGTGCCGTCCCCGGCCCAGTGGTCCCTCTCAAAGAATTCCACCTTCCCCTGGTTCACCGCGGGCTTCTCCGTCAAAGCCCAGTCCTGCCCGGTAAACTCCGGGAGCATTGTCGCACGGACGCGCAGGGAATTCTCCCCCCAGGCCTCGATGCGAACGGTTTCCCCCTGGCGCTTGAACACCAGCGCGCCGTTGTCGTTGATAAACTCCATACCATACCCTCCGCTTTTCTAAATTTCGGTACCGCTGATCCGGCCCTGTCCTTCCAAAACCGGAATCCCACTCTTACCATGTATTTTAGCCTTCTTTTACTGCGAAGTCAATGTAATATCTTGCAACAAATCCCTCCGGGTATCTGACTTTACAGAAGCCCCTCCAGGGTTTCCCGGATCGCCTTGATGAAATCCAGGCTGTTTAAGATCACGGGATTTTCACAGGTGGAGATCAGGGAAAGGCTCTTGGTCATCTTGCCGTCCTCCACGGTCTTGATGCAGGCCTTTTCCAGCTGGTCGGCAAAAGTGACAAGCTCCGGGATCTGGTCAAGCTCGCCGCGCTTTCTCAGAGCGCCGGTCCAGGCAAAGATCGTGGCGATGGAGTTGGTGGAAGTCTCCTCCCCCTTCAGATGCTTGTAATAGTGGCGCTGCACCGTCCCATGGGCCGCCTCGTACTCGTACACGCCGCTGGGACTCACCAGAACGGAGGTCATCATGGAGAGATCCCCGTAAGCTGTGGCCACCATATCGCTCATCACGTCGCCGTCATAGTTCTTGCAGGCCCAGATAAAACCGCCCTCGGAACGGATCACCCTGGCCACTGCGTCGTCGATCAGCGTATAGAAATACTCGATGCCCAGCTCTTCAAACTTCGTCTTGTACTCCGCGTCATAGATCTCCTGGAAGATGTCCTTGAAATTGTGGTCGTATTTCTTGGAAATGGTGTCCTTGGTGGCGAACCAGAGATCCTGCTTCGTGTCCACGGCATAGCCAAAGCATGCCCGTGCAAAGCTGGCGATGGACTTATCGGTGTTGTGGATGCCCTGGATGATCCCCGCGCCGGTAAAGTTGTGGATCAGCTCCCGGGTCTCCGTCCCGTCTTCCGCGGTAAACACCAGCTCCGCCTTCCCCGCTCCGGGCACCTTGATCTCGGTATTTTTATAGACATCCCCGTAAGCGTGACGGGCGATGGTGATGGGCTTCTTCCAGTTCGCCACATAGGGAACGATCCCCTTGACGAGAATGGGGGCCCGGAATACCGTGCCGTCCAGGATCGCGCGGATCGTGCCGTTGGGACTCTTCCACATCTCCTTTAAGTGATACTCTTCCATCCTGGCCGCGTTGGGCGTGATGGTGGCGCACTTTACCGCCACGCCGTACTTTAAGGTAGCGTTGGCGGAATCCACCGTCACCTGGTCGTCGGTCTCATTGCGGTGCTCCAGGCCAAGATCATAATACTCCGTCTTCAGATCGATGAAGGGGAGCAGCAGCTCCTCCTTGATCATCTGCCAGAGGATCCGGGTCATCTCGTCTCCATCCATCTCCACAAGAGGGGTCTTCATCTGAATTTTTGCCATGTCTTTACTTTCCTTTCCTGATCTTCTGATCTTGCATTATTTTTGTGTGTAACAATCTGCACTATTTTGTTTCTGAGCTCTGTCAATTCTGTGATCTATTGTACTTGTCTCCCAGGTTTTTTTCTGTTGGTTCCGTTTCCTGTCGTTTTCGGTTCCCGGCGTTTCCCTTCCCTGTTGTCTCTGGTTTTCTTCCCCAGCGTCTCCGTTCCCTGTCGTTTTCGGTTCCCGGCGTTTCCCTTCCTGTTGTCTCTGGTTTTCTTCTCCAGCATCTCCGTTCCCTGTCGTTTTCGGTTCCCGGCGTTTCCCTTCCCTGTTATCTACTGCCCCATGTGACTTCTTGTCCTCATTCGCTTCCTGCCGCCTCTGTCACTTCGTCCTTCCCTGAGCGTAAATCTCATGCAGGCCGTTCTTCACCATATTCTCGTAGGCGTTGATCATGTGGCGGTTGGCAAGCTGCTGGGCCAGTTCCCCGTCCCCAGACTTAATGGCCTCCAGGATCGCCTCGTGCTCCTGATTGGATTTCGGCCCCCTGCTGGCGCTGGACAGGGTCTTCTTGCGGACCCGCAGGACATACTGGTGAAAATCCTTGAGCTGATGCTCCAGCATCTTGGAATTACATGCCTCATAGAGAATATCATGGAAACGGTTGTCCAACTCCGCCAGCTGCTCCAGATGACCGTTCTCGGCGTGAAATTTCGCCAGGTAGACATTCTCCTCCATCTCCGCCAACTGTTCCTTCGTGATATGCTCCGTAGCCCACTTTGCGCAAAGACCTTCCAGAAGGGACCGGATCATATAGATATCCTGCACGTCCTTCTCCGTGATCCCTGTGACATAAGCGCCCTTGTTGGGAATGATCTGGATCAGCCCCTCCAGCTCCAGCTGCCGGAAAGCCTCCCGCACCGGCGTCCGGGACACCCCAAGTTCCTCCCCGATGGCAACTTCCTTCAGCTCCTCGTTCTCTTCATACTTTCCGCTCAGGATGTCCTCCCGGAGTTTATGGAACACACGGCCCCGCAGGGAATACTTGTCCGTGACCTCCCTTTTTACATCATAGTTCATCCTGGTCTCCAATCTGGATCCCCTTTTCCCGGCAGACACGGTTCACCTGGGCAATGATCTCGTTGTCGGTCAGAACCGTGACACGCCCGCCGGCGTACTCCTCATCCACCCAGTTCTTCAGCTCCCGGACAAGCTCGTCCGTCTTCTGCACCTGCCTGTCGCCTTTCAGTTTGAAATAGGTGTTCAGCCAGTGGGCGATGCCCGCCAGACCGGAGGTGTTGGAGATCGCGCAGAGCACCGGACGGTTCAGGAACTTTTCCGTGTCGAAGATGTTGTAGATCTCCTCGTTTTTCAGAAGTCCGTCCGCGTGAATGCCCGCCCTGGTCACATTGAAATTCTTTCCCACAAAGGGCGTGCGGGGCGGGATCTCATAGCCGATCTCCTTCTCATAATATTCCGCCAGCTCGGTGATCACGGTGGTATCCATGCCGTTCAGATCCCCCCGAAGCTGCGCGTACTCAAAGACCATGGCCTCCAGAGGCGTGTTGCCCGTCCGTTCGCCGATGCCGAACAGCGAGGTGTTGACGCCGCTGCAGCCGTACAGCCATGCGGTAGTGGAGTTTACCACCGCCTTATAGAAATCGTTGTGCCCGTGCCACTCGATGAGCTCGCTGGGCACGCCGCCGTGGACATTGATCGCATAGATGATCCCCTGCACGCTCCTGGGAATCACGGCACCGGAGTAATTCACGCCGTAGCCCATGGTATCGCAGGCTCTGACCTTGATCGGGATCTTGTACTCGTCCATCAGCTTCATCAACTCCAGGCAGAAAGGTACGACGTAACCGTAAATATCCGCCCTGGTGATATCCTCCAGATGGCACCGCACGCTGATCCCTTCCTCCAGGCAGTCCCGCACTACGCTGAGATAATGGTCCATGGCCTGACGGCGGTTCATCTTCAGCTTCAGGAAAATGTGATAATCGGAACAGCTCACCAGGATACCGGTCTCGGGCATGCCGATCTCCTTCACCAGCTTAAAATCTTCCTTGCTGGCACGGATCCAGCTCGTGACCTCCGGGAACTTGTAACCCCTCTCCATACACTTGTAGACCGCGTCCCGATCCTTCTTGCTGTACAGGAAAAACTCACTGGCACGGATCATGCCGTTGGGACCGCCCAGCTTGTGCAGATAATCGTAGATCGTCACGATCTGCTCCGTGGTGTAAGGCGCCCTGGACTGCTGTCCGTCCCGGAAAGTCGTGTCCGTGATCCAGATATCCTTCGGCATGTTGTGGGGCACGATCCTGTCGTTAAAGGGAATCTTCGGGATCTCCGAATAAGGGAACATATTTCGGAAGACATTGGGCTTCTCCACATCATCCAGGTTGTAAATATGCTCCTCGATCTGCAGAAGATTGTTCTTCGCGTTCATGGAGACCGGCCGATTCGCAAACATCTCATTGATTTCCTCGTCAATGTAGCCCATTCATATCACTCCTCGCTCTCATAGATTTGTGTTCAGTCTATATTGTATGATTGTATACAATCATACTAAAAGTGTCAAGTACTTCGAGAATTTTCTTCCCAAGGCTTTTTACTATGATTTGAAAGATGATACCGTACCTTTTTCACAAAAAAGGCACGCAGTTCTCTGCGCACCCTTCACCAAAGCTTATTATTCCCTCGCGGTACTTTCGCCGGAAACTTTCACAGTTACTTGACAAGCATTTTATCCCGCTCCGCAAGCCATTCCTGAACCATGTCGTCACTTACCTTAACGGCTCTCGCAATCTTTTCAACGGACATTCCCATATCCTGGAGCTCATACGCTGTTTCCCGGGCTCTTTTCATCTCTCCCGCTGAAATACCCGAATCATATCCCGAATCATATCCCTTACTGTAAACACCCGTACTCAAGTTACACACATTCTGCACCTCCTCACTGATTTCCCGGCTCACACTGATCTGAAACTCATTCTGCAGCGTATCCAGCTTTTCCTCATAGCTCAGGTTCATGGAAAACATCTTGCTGAGAAGCCGGATGGCATTATCCTTGCTGCTCTCGCCCTTGCTCCCAAGCCGCATCACCACCACCGTCATCAGATCATAGGCCTGTTTTTCCTCATGGAACTCTCCCCTCAGACACTTCTCCGTAAAAGAATATCGGTTGATGGTATCGGACCGGCAATTCGCTGTATCCTCACAAATCCATATTGACACAACCTTTTTGATCCTGCCGTACTCCTGATCCTTAAATATTGTACCCCGCTGGTAGGAAATATGTCCTGCAGCAGCTTTTTCGTTTCCTCGCTGGGAAGCTTTACCGTCCCGATTCGCGGCAAATTTACTGCATAATCGTCCAACAGCACGATCATGGTACCTCCATTTTTGAATTCTACGGAAAAAAGCTGTCCAAAAGTGTTTCTGTTGTCATCCCTATTCAGTAATCTAAAGAAAGCAGATTTTGTCACAATATCCCTATGCCAGCTCCCCGATCACCACCTGCTCGTAGGGATAGGTGTCAATTTCTACCGCTGAGGAAGCCTCTGCCAAATCCATGATGACATTCTCGTCTATCCAAGTGAATTTCTTCTTTTTATCTCTTAATTCTTCAAAGGAATGAGGCAGTTTCAGCTTATTTTTCTTCTCTTCCGGAAGCGGTTTGCCGATGTTGATGAGCTCCTCCTCATCCTGATAGAACAGTCTTTCGATCTCTCCGTTTACTGCCTTAAAGAAACCGTGTGCCTCCGATACGCGATGGGTGAGATACCCATACGCTTCCGGCAGGCCGGCGCATTTTTCTTTCACCGCCTCCTCATGAAATACAAATCCCCCTCCGAAAATGACATAATTGCGGTTGTCGAAATCATCTGTCACCATCACTTTGCCCCGGGTGCTGTGAATCTGCTCCAACGCTTCCTTGTAATCCGCTTTCCCAGTATTTTTCAGCCCCAACGCTTTTACGATATCGTCCTGATGGGAACCAACAACCGTTATCCAACAGGACTTATAGCCAAGACCGGCCGGAAGTTCCTGGGTTTCAGGCTCCTCTGCAAGCCTCGGTATCACATCCTCATTATATACCCCCAAGATGCCATCATTAAACGCATCATCAAAGGTCGGCTGATACTCGGAAACCGTGTTCGTCAACAGGTCATATCGTACGACAGGACATTCCCCATCCTTCATTCTGGACGTATCCAGACAAGTTAAATAATGAACTTCTGGCCTCCTTATCAACCTTTCTGAACACACAACGTATTCTTTCGGCAAATTCACCTTTTCCCGAAATTCCATAGTAAGATTTGCCATTCCGGAAAAATCCGCTCTCTCAATCCCGTGAACATAAAAGACACCAACCCCTCCCGGACCGATTTCCTTCAAAAAATTTCTGTAAGAATTCGGGAATTCAACTCCCAGTTTTTCCGCGAAATGATCTATGATCTCATCCGTTGTTCCCCCGGGCCACCAGCCTCCCGCATATCTGGATGTCTTTTCAAATAATTCCCTGTCTATCATCTTACATGCTCCTTTCCAGCCAAATCATAAGAAATATGGATTCTTCCCCCTTGATCATCTCGTCAAGTTCCAGGATGAACTTCAAGTCCTCTAAAATATGTTACGATATCACAGATTCTTCAGCGTCTCGTACAGGGATACCATATCGGAAGCGGTATCTCCCTGCAGTCTCCGGCCGATGCGGTTATATAGAAACGCATTTGTCCCTTTGATATTCACTCCGTTCCCAATGTTTGAGCTGATGAAGCCTCCGCCAATATTCTTCCAGATAACAACGCTGAAGAATCCTGTCGCCTTCTTTGCGACGTCATTCAGGATTTCCTGGCTGATTTTCTTTTGCTGATACCCCTGGCTCACAGCATCCAGCACACTTTCAAATGCCGGAACTACTCCCTCTTCAAAATCCAGCGTCACACGAAAAACCTGCTGTACAAAGCCAATAAAATCGAGCGCATAGCCGAGCTGCATAAATTCCCCATTTAAATACTCTCTGTCACCCTGCTCGATCTTTTTGCTCTGCTCGTCATAAAAAGCGGTCAGTTCTTTAACGGACTTTGTATAATCGATCTTACAGGCCTCCACATTGCTGACCTTCAGATCAAATGTCGTCGGCTCCGCCGAAGAACCATTATTCTCTTGTGTTTTCTTCTTTTGAAACTTATCAAACAATCCCATCGTTTGTCTCCTCCTTGCTCTTTTCCCTTAGTATTTCTTTCGGTTTTTCTTTGGTTCCTTCAGGTTGTTCTCCAGGTCTTTGAGGGTTATTTCTATTTGTTTTTCAATTATCCTTCTACATTCTGTACATTCTGGGAATTTCCCCCTTCTGTTTTATTCGCCCCTTCCTCCTTGATCATCTCGTCAAGTTCCAGGATGAACTGTTTCCAGGGATCTTTCCTGGTATCCACATAAGTGTCCGCCTCGATACAGTCCCCTGCGCCGAGCTTGAAAATTTTCTTTTTTAAATTCAGGTCGCAGTTCGGATGATGCATAATGAAATACGGCACTTCCACACCGTCGTCCCAGTTATACGCGTCAATAAATTCATTCAGCAGCTTGAGGCTGGTACGCTTGCTGAGCAGCCTGCTCTTTCCGTAGGATTCCAGTATTTCTTTGCATGCTTCTAAACCTTTTGTAGCAAAGTAATCTACATCGTCTTCATAAAATTCCGGCGTGTATGTATCTTGCTTAAAATAAACACTGCAATCTTCCTTTATTTTGCCATTTAGAATATAATACTGCACATACTCTGCAAGGGTCTTGTCCTTCATAGTGCTGATCAAGGATTGTACGCTCTCACTGTTTTCGTTCGTGTAATCCGTCTTTGCACCTCTTTCCATCAAATTTTGAACTACAAGGATATTTCTATATTTTATGGATAGAATAAGTGCCTCTGACAAAACTGTATCATATTCCTTTTCCGGTATCCGGCTTACAATAAAATCAATCCCCTCATTTGCGTTTTCTTTCGAAAATATGTAGTCACTCTTGTGGCCTTCAAAAATCGCAGCCATATATTGCACACTTTCCCCAAGATGTAATTCCAATCCCATTATTTCAACAAATGCACAAAAACGCGGCGTACTCCCCATTAAACAAAAATGCTTTGCTAATTCCTTTTTCTCATTTTCATCTAATTCTTCGCGATTTTTCAAAAAAACTTCTTTATTCTTCTCCAAATAATCAATTCCTACATAAGAATCAGCAAATTCCAAAATCTCTTCATATGCTTTGCTCACGACATATCCTTCCTAATGTTTCCTCTTTCCGTTGATGTCTTCAGACCAATGCTTTACCGTGTTGTTTCGAACTACTTATAATCCATTTCCGGATATCGCACTTCTCCGCTTGGAAGTAAATACCCATAATCTTCATTTATTGTTTTACCCAATGCCCATTCCTTATTGTTCAGCACGAAAATAATATTGTATTCATTTTTCAAGATTTCCACTCTTGTCACTCTTATCTTTTCGCGAATATCTTCTTTGCTTTCTATTACTTCCTCTATATCCCATTCATCTTTTTCTGCATTAAAATTTTCGAGGAAAAAATCGTCCATATCTTTGCAATCATTTATAAAAAAATCATAAGTCCGTTTTATATTTTCATTTATCTGATCAATTCTATCCTTTGAATAGGATGAATTAAAATTTCGATTATAACAATAAAGATCCAATGCAATGATCAACTCCTCTTTTTCTAAGTTCAAAAAATCAGTGATCAATTTTTTAGCCCAAAAACAAGGGTTTCCTGAATCATCTGCCAGACATACCACCTCTCCAAAATACGGACTGTTTGCTCTTCCAATTTCTGTTTTAATTATTTGCATGTTTATGATCCTCCCTTTCGTATCTTGAATCCTTAAACCGTCATTTGGTCCCATCATACCATTTTTTAAACCTGCGGCTCTTTCCTTTTTCATCAGAGCCGCAGGTTTCAGACTGCCATGTCCGGGCAGGGTTCTTCTCTACGCGGATACAAAGTCCATTGATTTGTATTTACTCTTTTTATCAACGCCCATTCTTCCCATTCATTTAACGAAAAAACAATGGCATAATGATTTTTCAGAATTTCCACTCTGACTACCTGAATACTTTCATACATACTTTCCTTGTTTTCTAATTCTTCTAATTCCACCAAATATTCCCACTGATCCTTTTCGAGATTGTACTCTCCGATAAATAAGTCATCCATATTTTTGCTGTCGTCCATAAAAATATCATAAGTACGTTTTATCTCTTTATTTATCTCCTCAATATCATCTTTTGAATATGTGGAATCAAAATTACGATCATAACAGTAAAGATCTAACGCAATGATCAATTCCCTTTCTTCCGGGCTCAATAAATCAGTGGTTATTTTTTTCGCCCAAAAATAAGGTTTCCCAGCATCATTTCCCAGGCAAACCAAATTCCCAAAATACTTACTTTCCGCTCTGCTGATCTCATTTTCAATTTTCATTTGCAGCCTCCCTTATTCCAGACCAAAAAGCTCTTTTTGTTCCGCTGTATACATACAATCCATAAATTGGCAATCCTCAAAAGTACAGTTATCAAATGCAGCCTCTCTAAAATCTATACCTGTAAAGAAACATCCCTGAAACTTTGCGTCAGAACACCTTAAATTTTCTATCTTTTCTCCCACAAATTTGCATTTTTTCACTCTCGCGTTTTCAATAACTACATCTTTATAACAATTGCTTTCACATACCGCATAACCCAGAAGCAGCGATGATAATTCCATTTCGTTATACTGGTTATTTCCAAACCTTAAAGACTGGAGACTGATATCATCTGCTTTTATTTCGCTGAACTGATTATTATTGATGTCATTCGCGTTAACATCATTACCGGAAATAACTAAACTCTTAATAAAACTTTTTTCAACAGAATTTTGATTGATCGACATATTGGAAATGTGATTGTCCACAAATTTACAGTTTTTCACCTTATTTTCATATATTCCCGCACCATCGGACAAATGTACATAAGTGAACCGACTCTCTTCAGCGGTACATTTATGTATGCTGATATTGTTTATTTCAACTTCATAAACCTTTAATCGTGCTGCCGTACAACTGTCAAATTCATAAGAGGAATTGAACTCTCTGCTCTTATTAACATATGATATTTCGTCCTTTAGAAATTCACGACCCCTATAATTCATATTCATCCACCCCGCTTGTATTATTTTGCGTTATTTTTGATCCGTTTTATCATTCCCTCCGGAAGGGCCACCTGTTTTTAGCGCCGGTACTCCACATCCCCCAGCATAATAGGCTCTGGATTTGCCAGCACCCAATGCACATTGATCTCACACAGGCGAATGACGTCTGCGCCATCGCTGTCTCTGCCGATGGATTTGATAAGCGCAAGCGCTTCCCTGTGTTCTTCTTCATCCGGAATTTTCCCCATGGCATAATATCGTTTCAGCGCGTTGAGCATTTTTTGATATTCCCGATCCCAATTTCCTCCCCCGTTATTAAAAATCTCATCATTAATGCGTCCACAGATCCGAATTACTTCCCCTTGTACCGTCTTGCACTTTCCAACCGCCGGTACAAGCATATTCCACAATTCTTCATGCTGGTCCCTAAAATCCGTAGAAGTAACAGTTATCAAAGATTTGCCGTCATGAATCCTTAAGGTTGGTCTTTCCACATCAAATAACTGACACATACGTGTCATAGCTTCCTCATAGGGCTGTAAGTCGTCTGTATAAATATTGTCTTTGCATCTCTCATAATCCTTGCATAAATCTATGACTTCTTCCCTCATCCAGTCTTCCACCGTAATACCGGCATTGATCAAAAGTTCCATACATTCTACCGCTTGAACGGCATATTGGTGCTTCCATCTCTTGAAAACCAACTCCAATGCACTCCATCTTCGATCAATTCCTTCACCATTTCCTGATCCTGAAAGACAGCCCTGATCTCTTCGAAATCCCCTCTTTCCATGATCTTATAAAAATTCCCCGGTAACTCAGCTTTCTTTTTTCATACTCGTTTTCTCCTTTGAAATCCTTATACAGGCTGAAGGATCTCAGACAGAAACTTATAAGCAATACCCCATCTTTGAATTAACATTTTTGTTTTACTGTCATTCTACCACAATAATGTCTATCAATCAAGGGATCGTAGACGTTTTTGTAAAATATTGTAAATGAAAATCTATCATAGAAACGGCTGCGGCAGGATGACCCCTCTGCCGCAGCCCGCCCCCGTTTATTCCTCCGCCCGCCGGATCATCTCCCTGGGCTGCACCATGCCCCAGCCCTGCTTGTTCCACGGCTCCCCCAGGTTCCTGGCGGTCTCGGCCAGCAGTTTTCGGAGCTGTCCCGGAGTCAGCTCCGGGTTCCGCTGCAGGGTTCTCGCAAGACAGCCCGTCACGATGGAGGCCGCCATGGAGGTCCCGCTTCTGGCCTCGTACGCCAGGGACCAGGACATGCCCCTCCGCCACTGTCCGCTGCAGGACATAATCCGGGTGCCCGGCGCCACCACGTCCGGTTTCCTCGGGACGCCATGCAGCTTCCCGCAGCCGGAATAATTTTCGCATCTGCCCGGGTCCCAGCGGTAAAAGGCCCCGTCATGGCATCCCACGGAGATCACCTGCTCCGACTCCCCCAGCAGGGAAAGGGACCCGGAGGCCGGGCCCTTGTTTCCCGCTGCACAGACTACCAGGATCCCCTCGGAAGTGACCCTGTCCAGCATTTCCTTCAGTTTTCTCTCTTTTTGAGGATCCTTCAGTTCCGATATTCCGACAGATATATTTAAGAGCCGGATCCTGTATCGCTCTCTCATGTTCACGACCCACTGCAGTCCGTCCAGCATCTCCTGAGTGGAGCCATCCCCTTTCTCGTCCAGGACCTTGCCGACTACCAGTCCCGTCCCGGGAAAGATCCCCTGGAATTTTCCGCCGGAGAGACTGCCGTTTCCCGCCAGGATCCCGCACACATGGGTGCCGTGGCCATAGTCGTCATAGGGCGTCTGATAAAAAATTCGGCCGCCGTTTCTTCCGGTTTTTCCTGAAAAATCGCGGAAACAGAGGATGGAGCGCTCCAGATCCGGGTGGAGGGCGATCCCGCTGTCCAGGACCGCCACCGTCACAGTCGGTCCTGCGAGCTGTCTTACATAAGATTCCGTGAGGCCCAGCTGCATCCTGACCCTCTGCATAATAAAACACCCCCGCACAGAATAAAATAAATACTGATTTATTCTATGTGGGAGTGTGTTGTCCTGCAACGGAAACACCTGATCGCACCGCCGTCCTCGGCGCGCATTTTTCGGTCGCTTCTCATCCGGCGGGAACCAGGATCAGATCATATACGTTTGTAACGTCAAAGCTTATAGTTCCTTCCCCGCCGTCGCCGGGATACCTTGCGGACACTTTTTTCAGCTGGCCGTTCCGGTCATACTGATACACCGTAATCACCTGTCCGGCCTCCGTGCCGGTTATCGGCAGGGTGATATGCAGCGTTTGTTTCCCAAGCTTTGTCAGGGGAATCTTGCTGCTGTCCGAAAGAACGCAGGAGATGCACCTTGCGTTTCCCGGAAGGGGGCTTCCCAGATTTCTCTGAAACGCAGCCGCAGCCCGGGAGATCGTTTCTTCCCCGGTCTCCTCCTGAAGCGTTAAAGTATAGGAGCGGTCCGCGCCATCCAGCTCCGCCCGGGCGCCCTCCATGCCCAGCGTCAAAACTTCTCTTTCCCCCGGCGCACTGTCCGAATCCGCCGCATCCAGTCCCCGATATGCCGCATTGGATAGCCGCTGGGCGGTGGTTTCATAAGTAGTCCGTATCTCCTTTCCCTCCGGCAGAACCCGGACGGAAGGGTCAAAGACAAAAGTTCCCAGTTCCGCGACGGCATCCGGCAAGGTTGCCTCTTTCAGCCCGCAGCCGGAAAAGGCCCGGTCGGAAATCTTTTCCAGATCCTCATTCCACTGAACCTCACTCAGGGAAGAACAGCCTTCAAAAGCCCCCTCCCCGATATTTTTTAAGCCTTTCGGAAAGATCACCTCCCGGATCTCCTTCATACCCTGGAAACACTCCGCGGCGATCACGCGGACGCCCTCCGGGATCCGAACCTCGCCGCCCTGTCCACGGTATGACACCAGAACGCCGCCGCTGATCAGAAAGTCTCCAGAGGCCTCCGATCTCCCGTTCCGAAAATCCTCCACCCAGCGGGTGTGGTCAAAAGCCTTGGGTTCCACTGTCTCTATGGTGTCTGGAAGGGTTACCTCTCCCAGTTCGTCGCAATGATAAAAGGCCCCGTAGCAGATCTTCTCCACGCCCGGCTGCAGGGCAAGGCTCTCGACCCCGCTCCTCGCATAGGCAAACTCGCCGATCTCCCGGATCCCCTGGGGAAGACTGACCTCCCGAAGCTCCCGTGCCCGATAATACGCCTGATCCGCCACACACCAGCCGTCAACGATCCGATACTTCAAAGGATCAGCGGTTTCCTGTCCCTGGGACGGCGTGCCCTGCTGGACCGAAGGTTTACGGTTGTCCAGCAGAAGGACGGCCTGATTCCCCACAACGCTGGTGGAACCCAGAATGTCCTGATCCTGCGGATTTTCAGTATCCGAAGGCGGCAGCGGACTCTCTCCGGGGCTTTCCGTCCCGGGCCGGGTATCCGTTGAATCCTCGCGTTCCGGGAAATCCGCCTGTCTCCTGTAAAACTCTTTCGCGTACTCCGAAGCGTAACTCCCCTCCTCGCAGTGGATCACCAGCTGGCTGCAGCCGTCAAAAGCCGACTCATGGATGTATATCACGTTCGCGGGGATCGTGATGTCCGTCAGGTTCACGCAGTCCGCAAAAGCCTGAACGCCAATATAGCTGATAGTGGAGGGGATCGTCAGTTTTTCAAGACCACTGCAGTTTGTAAAGGCAAAGTCGCTGATCTCCTTCAGCCCCTTGCCGAAACTGACGTCCGTCAGAGCGTCGCACCCCCAGAAGGCGTAAGCGCCGATCCTTTTTAAGGAACCGGGAAAGACCACCTTCTCCATGGTACGATTATCCTCAAACGCTCTCTCGCCGATGGACTCCACGCCTGCGGGTATCGAAACCGTCTTATCCTTCCCCTTGTAGGAGGACAAGGCCATTCCTTCCATCACAAAATCGGCGGAGTCCGCAGCCTCCGCCAATCCCGCCGGAAGCTGCATGATAACGACCGCCAGAATAATCAGCAGTGCGCCGATCTTACGTCCCTTTCGCATGCTTTCCGCCTTTCTGTTTAAAAACGCTTTTCCGTCTTCACTTTCACCGGGACCTTTTTCGGCTGCTTATCCTTCTTTAAGAAGAGGAAGACGGATACGCATGCCAGCCCGATGGATAAAAACCATTTGGGGTGGATCCCGTCCCCGGTCTTAGGGGTGGAATCCAGTACGGAGCCCGCCGTCAGGTTCCGCGTGTCCACATAGATGACATAGGGCGAAAAGTGCTCCGCCGTGAAGGTGATGCAGGAGACGCCGGAGATCGTGGTAAACGAAGGCTGAAGTTTTTCCAGCTTGCCCCCGGATACGCTGGCCACCTTGTTATTGCCCGCATAAGAAATCATGGAATCCGGCAGGGGCAGCGTAATGCGGATGGACAGCCCCGTGGTATCCGTAATCTGATTCTTTCCTGTGGAATCATACAGGGAAATGTCCATGGGGAAGTACTTGATCCCCGTCAGATCGTCCCCATACTCCGCCTGCAGGGCGCGCATGGCCAGCTCCGAGGCGTTGGCGTCCTCTCTCACCTTAATGGTAAAGTTGTCGGAGGAGCCATTTACCACCGCCGATACCACGCCGGTATTGGAGAGGCCGTTCTTGTCGATCACAACCGTAGTGCCGCCCGAGGTTCCGGTGTTCCCGCCGTTTGTGGAAGGTCTGTTGGTTCCGGAACCGTTATTGCTGCCATCGCCGGAGCTTCCCGGCTTTGCCCGGAAGTTTGCCGTCAGCGTGACGTTTGCGGCGGGCATGGTGACGATGATCGCCGAGACGTCCTTATCCGTAACCGTCACGTCCGCGGGATCCACCGTCCAGTTGACAAACTCCTGATTGCTTCCGGCCTCCTGTGCCTTTACCACAACAGGGGTCCCCGCCACATAACTGCCGGTCCCAAGACCATTTTTCACGGTCAGGGTATAGAGCTGGGACGTGGTCTGATTTCCCCCGGATCCCGATCCTGATCCGGATCCGCCGTCGCCGCCGGAAGGGGTATTCGTCTGTCCCCGCTCATCTTCAAAGATGGCGATGACGTCCATATCCCTGGTGACGTTCGTGGGGCTTGGCGACCACTTCACAAAGGTCTTTCCGGCCTTGGTGGGAGGCACCGGCATAATGCAGTCCTGTCCGGGATCCACCAACATGCTGTATAAAACGGTCTTCTCGTCCTCATCCAGGAACCTCACCGTAAATTTGCCGTCCACCGGCTCATACAGCGCGTGAGGATTTAAATCCGTCTGTACATTGGTCAGCGGGACGGACCATCCGATAAAGCGGTATCCCTCCCGAACAGGATCCGGCACATGGGTCATATCGGAACCGATGGCCACCCTGTACGGCTCCCCGATCTGCGTACCATCGTAATCGTAGAAGGTGATCACAACGGTGTTGTACTCGGAATCTGGCTCATAGTAGGCCTTAAATTCCATATCCTTCTGGATATTCTCCGTGTCGAAGGTCCAGTTCTTAAAGATATATCCCTCCCGTGCCGGAGCCTCGGGCGGATTCGCCGGCGTCCCCTCCAGAACAGTTTCCTCTTTCAGCAGATTGCCGTCAAAGTCAAAGAATTTCACATTGTAGTAACGCTTGGCCTCAATGTTCTCATATTTAATGTTATTCTGGATCGCGTATCCCTCCGCCGATCCGCCCGCCTCACAGTAGAAGGTCATCTCCCTGTCGCTGTTCGTATTGCCGGAGAAGGCGTTGTTGTCGATATTTCCATACTGTCCGGGAAGCGTCAGGTATTGCAGGCCGCTGTCATAGAAAGCATTCTCATCTATACGGGTCCAATTGTACGGCAGACTCACCATATACAGCCGGCTCGTCTCCGCGAAGGCCTCCTTGGGGATCACTGTGATCATGGACTGCGTCAAATCCACATCGCCGACATCCGTCCCCTTAAAAGCGCCCTCGCCAAGTTCCCGGATCCCCTGCAGTTCTTCCGGGGATACTCTTCTGTTTGCGCGCCCCGGGAGAACCTCCAGGAGCTTATAGGGCGTCCCTTCTTCGTCCAGCTGAAAGATCATCGACGACTGGGCGGAAGGGCAGGAAAAGTAAGGACTGTTCATAAAGTTGACATAATTCAGTCTCTCACAGCCGTAAAAAGGCGTTTTTCCGATCTCGGTCACAGTGTTGGAAAGGGTCACGTTCGTCAGATTGGAGCAATTTTCAAAGGCATTATCCCCTATCTTCTCCGCCGTATCCATGATATGGATCTCCGCAAAATTTTTGCAGTTCTTAAACGCTTCCGGCTGGATCTCCTTCACTCCGCTTATGGTCAGTTTCTTCTGGACGTCATAACTTTCGTCTTTGGCTTCATTCTCCGTAAACAGCCCGTTTTGGATCGCCTGCACGCCATAGGGGATCTGGATGTCCAGCGCCGCGTTTATGATCTCCTTCTCCCCGTCGGTCATAGGTTCCTTCCTGACATAATGATTGACAGCATCGGCCGCCGCAGTGAGATATTCCTCATTCATATAGGGGAAACTCTCCATCGTATAATGCGAGATCTGGTCGAACGTCGGATACCCAGTCAGGGTGCTCAGACCGGTAGCGGGATCATATTCCACCTGAAGATTGGTGGGCCAGCCGCTGCAATATGTAATGTACGCCCTCTCCTGGTCGGAGACATTCAGCTTGTTGATCTCTTTCATCGCATACTGGAACGGAGCGCTCTCCGCGTCCACAGGCCCCACAAAATACAGGCTGGGCTTCGGTTCCAGCTCGGTGTCTGAACAGTTCGTCTTATGGCCGGTCTCCGAGGTATCCTGCGTCTGGAAAGCCTGGTCCCCGATGGAGGTGAGGTGAATGGGCTCCGTAAAATACACGGTCTCCAGGTTGTGACAGCCCTTGAAGGCCCCCGCCTGGATCTCCAGGACGGAAGAAGGGATCACGACCTCCTTCAGGAAACAGTTGCCGCGAAAGCTCGATCCCCAGATGTTCTGGATTTTGCAGGGCCCGACCGTCTCCGGGATCACCACTTTCTCCATCCCATCCGGAATGTCACACTTCTGGAGCTGGTTCTGGGAATTTACCTGGTACAGGGCCTTATGGCCCTTTTCATCCTCCACGACGATCTCATAGATATCCTTGTCGTAATACTTAAAGGCAATATAATTTTCCGAGGCAGTCTCATGAAGGGCCGAGTCTTCCATCCCCTCAAAATAAAACTCCTTGGGCACAGTGTCCTTAAACTTATCAATGTCAAAGCTTCCGTCAGAATTGTTTACAAAATTTACACTCTTATTGTTTACCTTAATGAATTTCAGGGAATTACACCCGGAAAACATACCGATCTCCAGCGTCTCCTCATAGCTCTTCGGTAATTCCAGGGACTCCAGGCTGGAACAGTCCTGAAAGACGTTGTTCCCCAGTTCGTTCAGCGCCACATTGCTTCCCTTGCCGCAGAGTTCTATGCTCTGAAGGCTGCTGCATCTCGCAAAGGCATAGTCGCCTACCCTTTGGACGGTGATAGGCATGGTGAAGTTTGTCAGCCCGGCGCAGTTGTAAAAAGCATGATCCCCGATGGTAGTGATCCTGGCGTTAAGGTCCACATTGACCGTGCTCATATTGATACAGTTTGCAAAGGCATAGTTGCCGATGGTATCCAGGCCGTTCCCCAGGGAGATGCTTCTGAGGTTGCTGCAGTTGTAAAAGGCATAATTGCCGACGCCGCTGAGCTTCTGGCCGACTACCAGGTTCACAATGTTCCCGGCCTTGTTGCCCTGGAAGATTCCCTGCTCCGGCGTTGTAATGGTCCCGCCGATGTGCCAGGTCCCGGTCTCTGTTCCGGCTTCCAGGTACTGGTTCCCGATATAGCGGACTTCGGCACCCTTGATGGGCTGATGGTCAGAGGTGGAAGTAGGCAGGTATTGATCCTCATTATTTTTATCCTTATAATAGAACTGACCCACATCCAGATCATGCCACTTTGAGAGATCGCTGTAATAGCAGGGCCTGTAAACGGTATCATAAACCGGCACCTTCTCAAGAATTTCCTTGCCGTCATCATCTTTCATAGGGGCACCAGTTTCATCAACCTTGGGCACATCCTTAAACACCGGCTGATTGTCTTCGTCCATTTGCTGAACCTGTACCGAATAAAACAGGAACTCGCCGTTCTTGCTGACGGCACAGTAACCGGAGGAGGTCCCCAGGTTATCCGAATATTTCAGATAAGCGTCCACCGTATCGGGGATGGTCAGCGTACCGCCCTCCAGATAGCCGCCGTCATATCCCAGGATCACCGCCACCTTGTTGCTGGAACTTTTGTCGGGGGCGACATAGGCAAACTGGAAATGACCGTCTCCCGTCGTGTAGACCGTCTCAGTTTCCTCCAGGATCGGGATCATGCAATCATTCACGTCCACCGTAACCTTCAGATCCGTAGATGCCGCCCCAAGCGGTTCCACCGGGATCGCCGCCACCAGTATCGCCGTCGCCATAAAGAGGGCCCCTATCGTCCTCCTGACAGAACCTTTACGCGCTCTCTTTTTATTCGTACTCTTCGCCATGCTCTTGTAATGCTCCTTTCAGATTACGAGGATCTCATTCCTCCCGGCCTGGGACCTTCTTCGCCACCACCACAAACCGTCCGTCCGCCTCCTGGTAATCACAGGTGGACAGGGTGAGAAGCTGATCGCCAAAGCTGGCGGTGACGCCCGTATCGTACAGGCTCATCTCCGCCATCTCCTCCATATAAGAGTCAAATTCCTGCTCGCTGATAGCGTCGATAAACTGATAATACTTAAAGACGATCTCCTCTTCACTATAGACGTGGGACCGAAACACATACATCACCTGATAGGTCCCTTTCTCATAGATCGTATCGAACTCTATGTAAGGATATTTTTTCCAATACTCCTCCGCAGCGTAATTGTCCAGATTGCCGAACATGGCCCCGCTTTTCATGTGGTGCCCGTACAGGATGAAATTATCGCTGGGCTCCAGGACGTCACAGTTGGTATCCATAAAGATCGTGCCGTTCTGATCTTCTTTCATTTCTATGTCATGGGAGAGGAAAAATTCGTTGTCCCCGGTCTGCATCACCGGAAAACCATATTTTCCACCTATATCTATATCGTCAAATTTCAGCCATCCGATTAGCTTTTTATGTTGATTATATATAGTTTTATATTCCTCCAGGACTTCCGGTGCCTCACGCTCCCCGTCAAGAGTCACTGAAGGGCCTCTGCCGCCCTGATTGTCGGACCCGGAGGGCCGTCCCTTGTCTCCCGACGGCGTGCCGATCATCTCTCCCAGCCTCTCATTCTGCGCAGCCGTGCGCCTCTCCTGATAGGCGTAGAAACCAAAGATCCCCAGAAAAGCTGCCGCAAGGATCCCGCTGAGCAGCAGGAAAAATTTTCTTCTCTTTTCCCGCTTTTCCAGTTCCCGCCTCACGGCCTCCCTGAGCGCCTCTTCCTGCTGTTTTGTATAACCTGAAAATGAACGCCCGGTTCCTGTCTTTTTTGCATCTGCCGTCACTCCCGGATTTTTGTCCGGCAGCTTTTCCCTTGCCGTCCGGGAAACGCCTGCGCCTTTTCCTGTACTTCCTGTAGACGGCCTTGCCGCCCCGCTCGGCCCCGCATTTGTCCCGGTGGAGGATCTCTCCGCCTTTGAGCCGGCCGCCCCCTGCCCTTGGGAGGGTTCCGTCCTTTTTTTCTGCGCCGCTCCGGTTCCCGGCGGGGATTGCTCCCCCTTTCCCGGGGTCTTCGGCTTTGCCTTTTCTTTTTCCAGCTCTTTAATCCGCCCGCTTATCTCATCCTCAAAGTCCTGGCCCAGAAGCGTCCGAAAGTGAAATTCCCCCTTCTGCACCCTCTCCAGAAACCATTTTAACTGCGACGCGTCAAAATCGGCTGTCCCCGCCCGAAGCTTTTCTATCAGTTCCTTGTCGTACATGGCGTCTTTGTAGTCCTGCTCCGTGCGGAACTGTCTGCCGTCCACGATATATGTCTTATAGGCCATATCTGTACCCGCCTTTTAATCCACTGAAAAGACATTCCCCAAAATATGCCAATACCGTCTTCGTTCACCACAAGTCATAGTATAAAAATATTATACTATAACCGGCAATTATTGCAAGGAAAACTTTCGCCGCCGAAGTGCTTATATCGTTGAAAAATAATGTGTCAAATGTCCATGCCCCCCTGCATAGTATAAACTACAAACAACATTTGGAGGCATTCATCATGAGTGATTTATCCGCAACAAACTGTGGCTGCAACAACGGCTACAATACTGCCAGCAACAACGGGTGCTGCTCCGGCAACAACTGGATCTGGGTGATCCTTCTGGTTCTCCTGTTCAGCGGCAACAACAACGGCATCAGCCTGGCTAACAACAACGGCTGTGGCTGCGGCAGCTCCAACAGCTCCTGCGACTGGCTCATTTGGATCCTGCTCCTCTCCACTTTCTGTGGCGGCGGATGCGGCTGCAACAACTGATCCTGACTGGCTGTCGAATTCTCTCGATAGCGGGAACAGGCCCCCTGCGGGGTCTGTTTCCCATGCCGCGAGATCCCTTCTCCTGGATCCCGGCTTGTCATAAGTCTGCGCCGCGCCTCATAAAATGATAAGGAATCTTCCGGAGGAAAAAGCTATGGAACGCAGCGCCTTTGATGCCCTCTTTACAACCGACCGACTGCAGATCTTAAAGGTACTGCTCCCATGCCTTCCCCCCGGCAGACAAGGCGGACTTGCCGTTTACATAAAGATGCAGGAGCTTTTCCATACGATGGATATCGTGCGCAGCCACCCCGGCCGGCTCAGGGAAGCCCTGGGGCCCGTCCCGAATGGAGATACTATTTTAGAACAGATCCTTCCTTTCTGCAGTTCCTCCCAGAAAGAACAGATCCGGCAGTTTCAGCAGATGCACCGGCAGATGGACAGTATGCGGGAGATGATGGAGACCGTACAGATGATGCAGTCCCTGTTCCCCGAGGGCATGAATCCGGAGGAAATGGACCTCTCCCAGATCATGACCATGTTCTCCGCCGCGGGCATGGGCGGCGCGGAGGAGGGCGCGTCCTCCGGCCAAGGTCCCGGCCATGCGGAGGATGACAGTGCGAAAACTCCCATGCCGGACAAGAGAAACAGTTCTTCCACGGTGGACATGGACAGTACGGCGGACAGCGGCCGGGAAGCGACCCAGGAGCAGGTGCCTGTCACGGGTTTCCCGTCCTTTGATCCTGGGGACGATGCCAGGGATTCGGAGGGAATCCCCTTCCCCGCCTGGAGGACCGACATGCAGGCCGCAGCGAAAGATACGCCCTGATCCTCCCGTGCCGGAAGATCTGCCTGGGCCCACGGAGTACACGCCGCGGCCATAGATATGATCCACCCTTCAGATCAGCCCCTATAATCCTGCAATAAAACGCGGCCGTGTCTTTCCTGCACAAAAGCAATTCCCGCCGGGACACATAACTACCCCGGAAAACTGTATGACACCAGGGCAGCGCCGCGCCGTCATACCCTGCGATCAAAAAACTTGCGCAGTAACCGCACAACGCAAAACCGCCGGTTGACCGGCAGAAATGAGAGGCAGCACTTATGGAACCATGGATGGAAGACGACCTTGTAAAAGACATCCCAAAAGAAAAGCTGGAATTTCTCTCCCAGGTCATGATGGGGAGCAAGGGCAAAAGCCAGAAACAAATGATGGGCGTCCTGATCCCGCTGATGAAAGAGGCAAAGTCAAAAGGCCTGCAGTTTACCGCTTCGGAGACGGCAGCCGCCATCGCCGCCATACGGAAATACAGCAGCCAGGAGGAAAATTCCAGAATTGATGAGATCCTGCACAAAGTGGATCAGGCAAAAGGAAACAAGGGTGCGGCTCCGTAAAGCGCACCCTTGTAATCTTCTGCATATTTTTTAACAAAACTTTTTATGGGCTTGGAGGTCTGCCGCCGCATACATATTTGGAAAAATCCTCCATGCGATATAGCATTCACCCCCAACATCAGACCTATCCAATTATTTTGCAACGATATTGACCAGTCTTCCGGGGACATAGATCTCCTTCACGATACTTCCGCTCAGTTTCTCTCCCAGAGCCTCTTTTGCCTTGGCGATGACGCTGTCCTTCTCCTCGTCCTTCGCGATCTGGATGGTGGCCTTCACCTTTCCGTTCAGCTGGACGGCGATCTCCACAGTGGACTCCACCGTCTTTGCCTCGTCGTACTCCGGCCAGCTCGTCTGGTAAATCCGACCGTCAAAGCCCGCCGTCTGCCACAGCTCTTCCGTGATATGAGGTGCCACCGGATTCAACAGCGTCAGCAGGGTCTTATACTCGCCCCTGGTGACGGAGTTTTTCTTGTAAAAATCGTTGATCAGCCCCATCATCGCCGCGATGGCCGTATTGTACTTCAGATTCTCGTAATCCCCGGAGACCTTCTTGATCGTCTGGTGCATCCTGGTCTCCAGATCCGCGCTGTACCCCTCTTCCTCCGTCAAGATGTCCTGCAGCTTCCAGACTCTCTCCAGAAATCTGCGGCATCCCTTCACGCCGTCCTCGCTCCAGGCGGCGGAGAGGTCAAAGGCTCCGATGAACATCTCGTAAGTGCGGAGGGTATCCGCGCCGTAGTCCTGCACGATATCGTCCGGGTTCACCACGTTGCCCCGGGATTTGCTCATCTTCTCACCGTTGGAGCCCAGGATCATGCCGTGGCTGGTCCTCTTTTGATAAGGTTCCGGACAGGGAACCACCTTCTGATCATACAGGAACCGATGCCAGAACCGGGAGTACAGAAGGTGCAGCGTTGTGTGCTCCATGCCGCCGTTGTACCAGTCCACGGGAAGCCAGTATTTCAGCGCCTCCGGGCTTGCAAGGGCCTCCTTGTTGTGGGGATCGGTATAGCGCAGGAAATACCAGGAAGACCCGGCCCACTGGGGCATGGTATCGGTCTCCCGCTTTGCCGGGCCGCCGCAGCAGGGACAGGTCGTATTGACCCAGTCGGTCATAGCTGCCAGCGGGGATTCCCCGTTGTCCGTAGGCATATAACTCTCCACCTCCGGGAGTTCCAGCGGAAGCTGGCTCTCGTCCAGCGGAACGTAACCGCACTTCTCGCACTTTACGATGGGAATGGGCTCGCCCCAGTATCTCTGGCGGGAGAACACCCAGTCTCGGAGCTTGTAATTGGTCTTGCTAGTTCCAATGCCCTTTTCCTCTAAATAGGCAATGATCTTTTTCTTCGCATCTGCCACGGAAAGCCCGTTCAGAAATTCCGAGTTGACCAGCGTCCCCGTCGCCACGTCGGTGAATACCTGCTCCTGCACGCTCACCGGGCTCCCCGCCACCACTTCGATGATGGGAAGGCCAAATTTCTTCGCAAAATCCCAGTCCCTCTCGTCATGGGCGGGCACCGCCATGATCGCGCCGGTCCCGTAGCTCATCAATACATAATCCGAAATCCACACCGGGATCTCCTTGTCGTTCACAGGGTTCACCGCCGTGATGCCCTTGATCTCCACGCCGGTCTTTTCCTTCGCCAGCTCAGTGCGCTCAAAGTCCGACTTTCTGGCGGCCATCTCCCGATAAGCCACGACCTCGTCCCAGTTCCCGATCTCGTCCTTATACTTGTCGATCAGAGGATGCTCCGGGGAAATAACCATGTAGGTAGCGCCAAACAGGGTGTCCGGCCGCGTGGTATAAATGCGGAGCTTATCCTCCTTGCCGGCAAGCTGGAAGTCCACCTCAGCGCCCTGGGACCTGCCGATCCAGTTTCTCTGGGAGACCTTCACCCTCTCGATATAGTCCACGTGATCCAGCCCCTCCAGGAGCTTGTCGGCGTACTCGGTGATCTTCAGCATCCACTGGCTCTTTACCTTCCGCACCACCTCGGAACCGCAGCGCTCGCAGACGCCGTTCACGACCTCCTCGTTTGCAAGTCCCACCTTGCAGGAGGTACACCAGTTGATCGGCATCTCCGCCTTATAGGCCAGTCCCGCCTTAAACAGCTTGATGAAGATCCACTGGGTCCACTTATAGTAATCCACATCCGTGGTGTTGATCTCTCTGTCCCAGTCGAAGGAATAGCCCAGGGAATGCAGCTGGTTCTTAAATCTTGCCACATTGTTCTTCGTCACAATCCTGGGGTGAATATGATTCTTGATCGCATAGTTCTCCGTGGGAAGGCCGAAAGCGTCCCAACCCATGGGATACAGCACGTTATACCCCTGCATCCTTCTCTTTCTCGCCACGATGTCCAGCGCGGTATAAGGTCTCGGGTGACCCACATGAAGCCCCTGCCCGGAAGGGTAAGGGAACTCTACCAGCGCGTAATACTTGGGCCTGGAATAGTCCTCGGAAGTCTGAAACGCCTTCTCTTCATCCCAAATGCGCTGCCATTTTGCCTCCACCTCATGGTGGTTATACGGTACTGCCATACTCTTGTCCTCCTAAGCGAAACCATTTCAGTCATTGTTAAAAATGTATTTTACTCGCTTTTTACCATCATGTCAAGGCCGCAGAAGCCCTCTTCCGCCCATTCTTCGCCGCTCTGCGGGACGTCTCCGGCCGCCTCTGCCGTCCATAGCCCCCCACGTCTCCGGCCGCCTCTGCCGTCCACAGACCCCCAATGTCACCGACACGCAGCCTCTCCCGCAGCCGAAAGCATTCAGGGACGCTCTTCCAGCATGTTTTCCTGGATAAATTCCAGGATCTTTCTTCCCAACAGCAAACTCCCCGTCTCGTTGGGATGGGTTCCGTCCGCCAGGAACTTTTCACAAGTCTCACTGTTGATCCCGCTGTCCGCATAATTGTCCAGGCAGTAAACGTCCATATCCGTGGCAACGCGGCGAGCCGCCTCCACATAGTCCGTCAGCTTTCCGCCTTTTTCGCCCTGCCTTTCCTCGCCGTTGGAAAAAAGCGTGGTATAAGTAGGCGTCAGCAGCAGGATCTCCGCCTCGGGAAAAGCCTCCTGCAGGGAGCGGATCCCGGTTCTCAGCGCCCCCGCATAGGTTCCCGTGTCATAGGCATCTTCCGAATCCTCCGGCTCCAGCCCGCTAAAATAATCGTTCAACCCGTACTCCACCACAAAACACAGCTTTTTGTCCCGGCTCTCACGGTTCCAATACCCCGTAAGTCCCTGCCGGAAATCGTTCTCTTCCAGTCCCTCCGCATTTCCCTGTAGGAATCGACCGAGAAGACTGTTGAAATTCACGCCCGCCAAAGGGGAGCCCGTGGCCGCAACCCCTCCCCAGCCGCAGTTATACACCTCCGCTCCCGTCAGACCGTTTACCACGCCAGGGATCGAATAACTTCCCTCGTTGTACACCATCACGCTGTCACCAAAAAAAACAACGCAGAAATCCGAGAGATCGGGATATACGGCAGGGGACTCTTTTTCCCTTCTGACGACTTCTTTCAGTCCCTCCGTCACATCCGCGGCGTTTCCGAGGTCGATACGATAGTCCTTGTCGCAGAAAGTATGAAGAAATATCTTCCGGGAGACTTCCGCATTTGTCTGAAGCCCGTCCAGATAATTCCCCGGATTCAGGATCAGCCACTCCTCCCAGCCGACAAAAAAGGTCTTCACATTTTCCCAGGCGTTGAGCTCTTCCGACAACCGGCGATAAGCCCCCAGAGCTTCTTCCAGCTGCTTTTCCGTCATATCCGTCCAGTACCGGACGGAGGGGGCATACAGCAGGATCTCAAAGCTCACGTCCGGCCGCGCCTCAACATACGGTGCAAAATACCGTCTCAGATTCTCCGCAAACCTCTCATCATCCCCATGAGAGCTTTTCCACAAAGCCCCGGGGTCCAGCCCCATAAAAATATCGGTCACCGTATTTTGAGACGACAGTATCTCCGTCAGATACCTGTCAATATCATGCCATCCCCTGACCCTATAGCCGGCTATTAGCGTGGGAACGCCTCTGTATGTCACAAAATCTTCTTCGCTATAAGTATCGATGTCGAACATCGAAAAAAAAACGCCCTGGTAACGCTCCCCGGAAAGACGCTCAAAATCCCTCCACGCAGGCAGCCGGAACCAGATAAAGGCCGTCGCCAAAATCAAAAGCAGCAAACATACGGATATTCCCACCCAAAAGGCCGGGGTCTTTTTCTTCTTCATCCGTTCACTCCTTTACAACAGTCCACATTGTCCACCGCTCAGTGCGGCCGCGCTGAGCTGTCACACATGAATTATACATGATATACTTTTGCTTGACAACAGTTTTTCTCCGCTTCTCTTATGACTGAAATCTGCCGACCATATTTCCACCATTCCATTCATTTTTCAATAAAAAATCCCGGTATCCACTCACCTGAATGCATACCGGGAACCCCCGCATTACCTTTAGCACAGAAAAACATATTAACTCTAGGAAATCACATGACAAACGGAAATTGGTCACAGCACCATTTCCCAGAACAGTGATGAAATCATTGGCTTCAGAAAAAGCATAATCAGTCCGACAGATATACATATGATATAAAAATCTCTGTCCTTTGAATCAGACACCATACGTTTAGTGAATTTTCCAGTTAGACATTGAGCAATATAATATCCGATCATAGTTCCAACAGTATTTGTAATCAGGTCGTTTATGTCAGTGGTCCTAAAAGTAAAAATCTGAGATATTTCAATCACGCCAGATGTAAGCAGCCCCATCAGTGCAGTATCTTTCATACTTCTGAACCTGCTCCATAGTATCGGCAGAAAGAAACCGAACGGAACAAATAAAAGCACGTTCAAGCAGGCGTTCACAAAATCGGGGATCATATCAATAAAAGGAATTAAATTTACCGAGAAATCAATATTAAGTGATTTGATACTCGGAAAGCCTACCAATCCCAAAATTGCAGAAAAGTAGAGTCCAAATACTGTGTATACAACGGTTCGTTTTCCGCTATGGAAGAAGATTCTATTATAAATAACCATAATCGGAATGATAAACACAGCCGCCGCCAGTATTTCAATCAGAACGCTATAGATTCTAAACATTTATTGTTTCCTCCAAATGCTGATTTGTTTCTCTGTTTTATAGATATCAGCACTTTTTTGCGCTTTCTCTCAAAATCCTCTGTCCCCGGCGGACATAGATTTCCCCGGCTTCTGTTTTCTCAGCTTCCGCTTCCTCCGGGCAGTCCAGAATCCCCTTCTTTAAGAGCACTACGATCGTAGATCCCCCAAATTCAAAATACCCCTTCTCTTCTCCCGCTCTCACCATCCCGCCGGGCCCGGTCGGACGGTTTGTGATCCTGCCGATCAGCAGCGCGCCTACCTCCATCTGGACGATCTTTCCAAAGCGCCCCGTCCGGATCACCTCGTATTCCCTGGCGTTCTGGGCAAAGACCGGAACCGTCTCCGTGGCGATGGGCCGCACACAGTGCAGACGGCCGGGAATCCGTCTCCTCTGGAGAACCTTCCCCGACGCCGCATAGCCGTACCTGTGGTACTCCGCCGGCGTCAGCCGGAAGACGCAGGCACAGCCCTCCTGAAACTCCTGGGCCAGCTTCTTGTCCTTCAGCAGCTCTTCCAGCGTAAATTTCGTGTGTTTGATGTCAAAGATCACGCCTTTTCGGATCGGGATCCGGGTCAGGTACCCGTCACAGGGACTCAAAAGTGTTTCCCCCTGCTCTTTACTCCTTCCGCGCGCTTCCTCCCGGCAGAAAAACTGGTTGAAGGACCGGAACCCGCCTGCGGGAACGATCACACAACCGGTGCTGATGTGATTTTTCCGGATGAAATACGGTATCAGGCAGACCGAGACCCGGGAGTCCAGGATCCGCCCCGCCGCCCGGGACACCGCGGGAAACGTCAGAACCTTTAAGAGAACTCTCCCGGGAACCGTTCGGTATAAAAAGCGGAGCACATTACTTTCCCGCTGACCGGAGTCTCGCCAGCCTTTGGTACCTTTAAGATTTTTGGAATCTACGAAACCTTTGCTGTCTTTAAGGGATTTGCCGCCTTCGGAATCTTTGCAGTCCTTTAGGGATTTATTGTCTTCGGATCCTCTGCTTCCTGCACAGAATTTAGAATCCCCGCTTTTACTGAAATTCGTGGCATTTTTCTTTTTCATACCGCGCCCCAGCTGGCGAAGAAAAGCAGTGCAAAGGCCTCCGCCGCGCCCACCACCAGGAGGCAGATCTTTCCGAAGATCTGGGACTTTTTGATCTCCACGGGAAAGAGGAACCCCGCCGCAAGAAACACGGTCAGCACATAAAAGCAGAGCTTGCTGTGAAAGAACCCCTTGTCATAAAGCAGGTACGCGGCCGGGAGCAAAAGGGCAACCGTAGTCACCGGCACTCCGAGGTAACACTTTTCCTTTTCCGGGGCGCTCTCCTGCCTCTCTTCCTCCAGGATGTTAAAATAGGCCAGGCGGATCAGGGCGCACAGGGCGTATCCGGCGCCGATCACCCCGGCGGCAAGGGTCTTCCCGCAGAACAGGTACAGAAACAGGCTCGGCAGGAGTCCGAAGCTCACCAGGTCGCTCAGGGAATCAATCTGGATCCCGAAGCGCTTCTCCGCCCTGCTTCTCTCCTTCGTGGACGCCACCGCGCCGTCGAACATGTCGCAGATCCCCGCCAGCATCAGGCAGAGAACAGCGTCCTGAAAGCGGTGCCCAAGGCACTGCAGGATCCCCAGAAAGGCAAACAGGAAACCTCCGTAAGTAAGTACCACCGTATAGTCGTAGAAACCGATCTTTTTTCTCTCCATCTCCCTCACTCCTCTTTTCTCTATCGGATCATTTAACGGATCATTCCAAAAATAATGCTGTAGATCAATATGCACCAGGGTTTCCCCAGCAGGATGATCCAGATGAACTTCCTCTGTTCCATGCGCATCAGCCCGGAAAAATAACAGAGGAAATCATCCGGGAACAGGGGAAGCAGCGTCGCTATGAACAAAAAGATGTTGTAGGACCTGCTCCGCTCCACCCTGCAGCTCCACTTCTCGTATGTCTCCCTGGGAAACATTTCCAAAACAAGGTCCTTCCCGTAACGCTTGGCCAGGAAATACGCCGCTATGGATCCCGCGCTGATGCCAATGTAATTGCACCAAAAACCCGTCATCGTGCCGAAGGCCACAGCCCCCGCCGCGCAGCCCAGATATCCCGGAAGCACCGGAACCACGACCTGAAGCGCCTGGAAAAAGGTCAGGGCCCCCGGCGCAAAGATCCCGAAACGGTTCATGTAAACCTGAAGGGCCTCCACGGAGTCAAATTTCTCCGCCATCAGCATTTTTATGATCAATAGAATGACAACCAGAAAGAACAGTATCGCCCCGGCCTTCAGCTTTCCTGTCCAGGCACTTTTCAATTTTTCTCACCCACCTTCCGTATTGTTTTTCAAACCCGGTCTTCCGCACCAGCCAAAAGCTTCCCTCCGCCAGGGCGATCCCACCGATCACATCCCAGATCACGTGCTGCTTTGTCGTCAGCGTGGAAAGGCAGATCAGGACTGTGCAAAAGAAAGAAAAGACCTTGTACCATTTCGGGATCCTCTCCTGCCGCCGGACCGCCAGGAAGCAGAACCAGCTCACCAGACAGTGGATGGAGGGAAAGAGGTTGTCCGCCGGATCGATTCGATACAGAAGCCGCATCAGCGCCTCAAAGATCCCGTTTCCCTCCACCATCGGCCGCACGTTCGTGGTCGGAAAGACCAGAAACGTCGCCAGGCAGGCACACTTTGCCAGGAAATCCGCGCTGAAAAACCGGTACACGTCTTCCTCCGTCTGCAGCCCTCCCAGCAGATAATTCGTTCCCCAGTAGAGATAACACCCCCAGTAGATCAGGATGGTCCATGGCAGGAAAGGGATCCTTTCCTCGATAAGGCCGGTGAGATCATAGTGAAAAAATCCCGTGGTCAGATATCTGGTCCCATAGTAGGCAAACCAGTTGCACAGCAATGTAAAACCCAGACAGATCAGCAGCCTGCGGAGGCGGACTAATCGTCTCTCCCTTTCCGCGGCCCCTTCTGTTTTGCACTTCATATTCCTTTCCCCCTCTTTTACGCATTTTTCATTCCTTGTGTATCCTACCAGACGAATCAAAAGGATTCCTGTACGAAATTCTAAAGAAATCATAAAGTTAAAGGGAAGAAAACCTAAAGCGCATAAAAAAACAGGAAACCGTTTCCGATTTCCTGTTCCTCGAATATCCGAATTGTCAGAACTCATATCCAAACCGTTCCCTTAAAATTCCCGGGATCTTCTCCACGCACCTCTTCATAAACTCCAGGTTCTCTTCATAAGTCATCACCTGAAGCGCCTCCGGCTCGGCGGTATTCTGAAAATTAAGCCGAATGATAAATTCCTTGCTGTCCACAAGGGATTGCCGGTCCACCAGTCCCGGGATCTCATACCCGCTCTCCCGCTCTAACGTCTCCGGCATTGGATACCGGAAAGGGTACTCCCGTGCCAGCCTTAAATCCACCTGATACACGTCCCTGGCAAACCGATGAAAAAATTCCCGATCGTCCGGGGACTTCCCCGCCGCTGTCAGCCGGTCCACAAAGCCGTCCCGGAAATCCAGGATATACAACTCGTCCGCCAGCATATGCGTGAGATACCCCAGAAAGAGTTCCCTGTCTTTCGAGGGGACGGCCACGTACCGCTCATAAAAATCCATGAGACGCTCCTGGTACAGGGCCATCTTCTCCGGGATCCGGAGTTCATGAAGCCGGATCCCGTCCTTAAAGTGGGTATGCCGTTTCATCTCCCTGACATACCCCTCCTTCGACATGATCGCGTCGGGTGCAAGGTTTCCACAGTAAAACAGCGCCGGGTTTTGAATTTTCAGGACATCCAGCAGCGCGTCCGCCACCGCCAGATGCATGACGGTTCCTGCCATACAGCAATTCTTTTCCTTTCAGTCGTTGTTTCTCTTTCAGACGCCATTTTCTTTCCTGGACGTGCGCGCTTACTTCTCAATGCATCTTCCCGGGCATACATTGCCGTCCCTGTTTCCTCACCCGAATGTGCGCGCTTACTCCTCCACGCTGTTCTCCGCAACCTTCGCGGCCCTGGCAGCGACTTCCTTCTCCTGCACGTCGGAGGGAGCCTGCTCGTACCGGGCAAACTCATAGGAATACTCCCCTCTGCCCCCGGTCATAGAGCGCAGATCCGTACAATACCCGAAGAGGCTGCTCTGGGGAACGTCCGCCTCGATCTGCTGCTTTCCGCCGGGCAGGGGCGTCATGCCGAGGACACGGCCCCTTCTCTTGTTCAGATCGCCCATGACGTCCCCTGTGTAAGACTCCGGAACCACCACCTTCAGGGAAGCGATGGGCTCCAACAACACGGGATGCGCTTCCATAAAGCCCTTCTTAAACGCCTGGATCGTTGCGACCTTGAACGCCATCTCGGAGGAATCCACGGGATGATAGGAGCCGTCGTACAGAACCGCCTTCACTCCCACCACCGGGTACGCCGCCAGCGGGCCCCTCACGACGCTTTCCTGCAATCCCTTCTCCACTGCGGGGAAGAAATTCTTCGGAACGGCACCGCCCACAACCTCCTGTTCGAACACATAGGGCACATCGATACTGTCCGCGGGGCTGAAACGCATCTTTACATGGCCGTACTGCCCGTGACCGCCGGACTGCTTTTTATACTTGTATTCCACATCGGAGTTTTTCTTAATGGTCTCGCGGTACGCCACCTTGGGTTTTTGCAGCTCCACATCCACCTTGTACTCGTTCAGCAGTCTGCTGACGATGATCTCCAGGTGCTGGTCGCCCATTCCGTAGAGAAGGAGCTGGCTGTTCTCGGAATCGTTCACCGTCTTCATGGTCAGATCCTCGTGGCCGATCTTCTGAAGGGCCTGGGAGATCTTATCCACGTCCGCCTTGTTCTTGGGTTTATACCGCATGTAGGTGTAAGGCGTGGAGATCTCGAACTTGCCGTACTTGATCGTCAGCGCCTTCGTAGAGAGGCTGTTCCCCGTGCGGGCCGCGGTGAGCTTCGCCAGGGCACCGATATCGCCTGCGTGGAGCTCGGGAACCTCGATGGGCTTGTTGCCCTGAAGCACGTACAGTTTTCCGATCTTTTCCTCGATATCCTTATCCACGTTGTAGAGCACGTCGTCCGTCTTCAGCACGCCGGAATTTACCTTGATTAGGGAATACTTCCCGATAAAGGGATCCACGATGATCTTCCAGATGTATGCGGATTTCGCTTTTGAAAAATCGTAATCCGCGTGATAGATCTCGTTCGTCTTCATGTTGATGCCGGCGACCTCGCGGTTCTCCGGGCTGGGAAGGTACTTCACGATATCGTCCAACAGGGTGTAGACGCCCTGACAGAGGGTGTTGGAACCCATGGTCATCGGCACGATCTGACAGTCGCAGACATTGATGCGCAGGGCCGCGCGGATCTCCGCCTCGCTGAAGGTCTCGCCGCTGAAATACCGCTCCATCATCTCCTCGCTGGTCTCCGCCACGGACTCCATCAAGGTGTCCCGGCAGATCTGCAGATTCGCCTTGCTGTACTCCGGCACGTCGCAGGGAACTACCTCCTTGCCCTGCCAGCGGTTGCCGGTCTCGGTGATCACGTTGACATATCCCACAAACTTCTCGTTCTCACGGATGGGAAGGTGAAAGGGCGCCATCTTCTTTCCGTAGAGCTTCGTCATATCCTCCACCACCTGGCGGAAGGACGCGTTGTCCACATCCATGTTGGAGACATAGATGATCCGGGGCAGTTTATACTTTTCGCAGAGTTCCCAGGCTTTCAGGGTGCCGACCTCGATCCCCGCCTTGCCATTCACCACGATCACGGCCGCTCCGGCGGCGCTGACCGCTTCCTCCACCTCGCCGACAAAGTCGAAATAGCCGGGAGCGTCCAGGAGATTGATCTTCACGCCCTCCCACTCGATGGGGATCACGGAAGTGGAAATGGAGAACTGGCGCTTCTGCTCTTCCTTGCCGTAATCGCTGATCGTATTTCCGTCGGAGACCTTGCCCATCCTGGCCGTAATGCCGGACAGATAACCGCAGGCTTCCGCCAGGGAAGTCTTTCCCGCTCCGCCGTGCCCCAGAAGCACCACATTTCGAATCTTGTCAGTTGTGTAAATGTTCATAAGCCTTTCCTCCAAATCCTTCTCAATATTGAGCGCCTGTACGATGCCCATGGGTATATTTTACTAAATTTTCGGCGCGATTACAAGAAGTTTTCAGACTTTTTCACAAAATCTATCAGAAAATATCCTTTCTCTCAACATTTATATCCACTGGAAACCTGTCGCCATCCATATCAACCTGTCCGCAGATTTCAATGTTGTCGTCCGAAAGCTTTAACTCGCCTGTAAAGTCATAATGCTCCATCATATAGAGCGCGACCTCATTTTTGTTGAGAAATTCTCTATCGATCACGATTTTCTCACCGGTAAACGGCACGTCATGAAAATAAATCTGGGGCGGGTATAGGGCCCAGCTCCACTGGGAATCGTCTTCTTCCGACAATCCGTCAAAAATGCCCTCGTCCCCGGTGATCTCAAGATTCAGCAGATCATCTGTAACGGAAAACCGAATCTCTCCAATTCCGAATTCCGTGCCATCGATTTGAAAAGTGTTCATGTAGATTTCCTCCATTCTGATTGATTTCTCTATAAATAAGGCACAAAAAATTGCAAGTAACAATTGAATTTTATACTTTAAACTGGTATAGTAAATATATCTATGGAATCGGAGGTACGACACGCAATGAAAACCTTTGGCTTTATCGGTCTCGGCCTGATCGGCGGCTCCATCGCCAGGGCCGTCCGCGAAACGGTCCCGGAGGCCGTGATCCTGGCATACGACAGCAATGACGAGACCCTTGCGCTTGCCCGGAAGGAGCAGATCGCAGACCGCACCGTCCCCTCCATCGACGAGAGCTTTTCCCAGTGCGACTATATCTTTTTATGCGCGCCCGTACAGAAAAATGATGAAAACCTTCGGATCCTCCGGCCGTTTCTCAGCCCCGGCTGCCTCCTGACCGACGTGGGCAGCGTAAAGACCGATATTCACAGGACCGTGGCCTCCCTGGGACTGGAGGATCAATTTATCGGGGGACACCCCATGGCGGGAAGCGAGCGGGTGGGCTTTGTCAACTCCAAGTCCGTCCTCCTTCAGAACGCCTATTACATCCTGACGCCGACCAAGACCGTCCCCGCTGAAAAGCTGGAGGATTACCGGGATCTGGTCACAAGGCTGGGGGCCATTCCCCTGGTCCTGAGCTGTGAGCAGCACGACTATGTCACCGCCGCCGTCAGCCATCTCCCCCACGTGATCTCCGCCTCCCTGGTCAATCTCGTGCGGGACAGCGACAACGCCGAGGGCCTGATGAAGATGATCGCCGCCGGAGGTTTTAAGGACATCACCCGGATCTCATCCTCCTCCGCGGCCATGTGGCAGCAGATCTGCCTGACCAACACGGAAAATATCGAGACCCTCTTAGACAGTTATATTCATTCCCTTCAGCAATTTCGGACTTACCTGGAAAACCGGGACGGAAACGCCCTGTACGAAACTTTTGACGGCGCGCGGATCTACCGGGATTCCTTTATCAACGCCTCCAGCGGGCCGATCAAAAAAAGCTTCGCGCTCACCGTGGACATCGCGGACGAGCCCGGCGCCATCGCCGCCATCGCCACGATCCTGGCCTTGAACCAGGTGAGCATCAAGAACATCGGCATCACCCACAACCGGGAATATGAGGGCGGCGTGCTCCGCATTGAATTTTATGAGGAGGAAAGCGTGGAGAAGGCGCAGGGCATCCTCACAGGAAAGGGTTATACCATTTACACCCGGAAATAAACGAAAAAGGACCCCTCAGCCACCGAGGTCAAGGGGTCCTTTTTTTGCGGGCGCAATCTCCCTCACGCCTTTCGCCTGGCAGAACGGCCGCGGCCGCCAAAGATTTTCTCCGCCAGCACGCTTAAAAACACGCCAAAGCACCCTCCCGAGGTATCCAGCAGCACGTCTAAAAAGCTGCCATATCTCCCCGCCACAAAAAGCTGGTGCCCCTCGTCCAGCGCCGCGGAGACAAAGACCCAGAGGATGACAAAGCCATAGAACTTTCTGCCGCGCTCCCTCCAGGGACGCCACATCGCATACACCAGTATCCCCATCACCGCGTACTCCGAAAAATGGGCCAGTTTCCGGACCGGATGTTCCCAGTAGGAAATCAGAGAGTTCCGGATCTCCTCCGTCCAGCTCCTTCCTGCGATGCGGCCGATCTGTTCCACAATGACCTCCGTGATCCTGTGGCTTAAGGAGCCGGAAGTCTCTCCGTCCTGATCGGAGAGAAAAAAAATGGCGAAATAAAGCGCCGCAAGAAATATGGCAGCCACAATGCTGACTGCCACATAACTTTTCTTCAAAGGCTTTCTTTCCCGATTTCCGGCTGTGTCACTTTTTCTGATTGGAAATTCTTTTTTCCTTTTCTGGTCACTCATTCTGCTGATTCTCTTCCACGGTCTGATAAACCTCGATGCGCCTTGCCTCCATCTCCGGCATCCCCACAAAGCTTGCGCCGTAGCTGAACTGGTTGTCCTCTCCCAGCTCGATCCGAACGATCTGGAGGAACGCATGGATCACTTCCTTCGTCCAGATCGTCAAAAAGGACTCGTACACCGCGCCGATCCGCAGGGGCTGCCTGCAGGTAAAGCCAACGCCGCCCTTTGAGACATCCGTAACCTCAATGGTGACCTCCTGACTTCCGTTTCCTTCGTCCAGCCTCTTCATGATCAAAGTGGAGTTCAGTTCCGTTCTCTTGTTTTTTCTTCTCTCGTCCATTCATACCCCTTCCCGGATTTCCCCGCCGGATCCGTCTGCCCATCCCATCCGGCTGCGCCGTTCCCCGGACGCGCAGACTCTTCCTTCTCACTGAGGCTTATTTTACCACGTTTATCGTCCCGCCGCAAGCGCGACTTTGCGAATGGCGCAGGCGGAGCTGCATTATTTTACTCGATGATCATGGCGTCTCCGAAACTGAAGAACCGGTATCTCTCCCGGATGGCCTCCTCATAGGCGGCAAGGATCCGCTCCCGGCCCGCCAGGGCGCTGACCAGCATGACCAGCGTGGACTCCGGGAGATGGAAATTCGTGATCAGTCCGTCCAGCACCCGGAAGCGGTAGCCGGGATAGATAAAGATCTCCGTCTCACCGCTGCCCGCCCGGACGACGCCGTTTTCGTCCGCCGCGCTCTCCACCGTCCGACAGCTGGTGGTCCCCACGCAGAGGATCCGCCCGCCCGAGGCCTTCGTCGAATTGATCAGCTCCGCCGCCTCGGGACTGACCTCATACCACTCTGAGTGCATGTGATGATCCAGGATGTTTTCCTCCTTCACGGGCCGGAAAGTCCCCAGTCCCACATGCAGGGTCACATAGGCCGTCCCCACGCCCATGTCCCGGATCTCATTCAGCAGTTCTTCCGTAAAGTGAAGTCCCGCCGTAGGTGCCGCCGCAGAGCCCTCGTACCTGGCGTACACCGTCTGGTAACGGTTCTTGTCCTGCAGCTTGCGGGTGACATAGGGGGGCAGGGGCATCTCCCCCAGCCGGTCCAGAATCTCCTCCCATATCCCCTCGTAAGAAAATCGGATCAG
>CANQEV010000023.1 GCA_947595925.1 uncultured Acetatifactor sp.
AACTGAGATCGTATGCTTTTTCAATGCTTATGCGGCTTTAAAGCAGTTTTCTATTCCACACATTCTAATGATGAGCCAGAATTTTTCTACCCTATGTGCCTCCGGCTCTACCTCCCAGGCAGCCAATATTCTGGAAGCTATTGACTCCGGCGCCAGATTACTGCTGATCGACGAGGACAGAAGCGCTGCGAATTTTATGATGAAAGACATGGTAATGAAAAAATTGATTGGAAAGGATCCCATTATTCCTTTTACGGAGAGGGTCAACGAAATATACCATTCTTTGGGGATATCGACGATCCTCATCATAGGCGGCAGCGGCGAATATCTGCCGGCAGCGGACACGGTGTATCTCATTGAAAACTTTCAGATCACAGAAGTCACAAAACAGGCAAAGGACCTGTTTGCACAGTACAGTAAAGAAGCAGAGGAATCAAGTGCAGTAACGCCGGCTGCTCATTGGAGACAAGGCAGAATATTGACCACCGCGGGCTTTTCCCCTTACCCGCCGTTTGGCAAGTCGGAAAAGCTTGCTGTGAGTGATATCGGATATATTTTTATCGGGCAGGAAAAAATAAATACCACTCACATCCATGAGATTCTATGTAATGAACAGAGAACTGCCGTTGGGTTTTTGATCAGGCTTTTGGAGAATCGCTGTGGGGAGAGCCCGTTTGCGGCATCCCTTTCGGAAACGATAGACTTAAATCAGGAAGTCGACTCCTTATACCGTGAAATCGAAGAAAAGGGCTTGGACCTGATCTACTCGGGATTTTTCCCGGATTGCGAGAGGTTTCTTGCGCTCCCGAGAAAAATGGACTTATTGGCGGCCATTTATCGAATGCGCGATACAATTTATCGTTCCCCCGCCGTTTAGCGGCCGTTGGAACGGCCGCGGTAGAATACTGTCAACAATCTGCTGTACAGGCCCGAAAAGCGCGAATGCGGGTTCTCCGCCAGATATGTCCTTAAGGGTGCCAGCGTCAGGAGCATGATGGACCGGTATTTGATGAGCTCCGCCTTTTTCATATACCGCGCCGTGATCTCCTTGTGTTCCACTTTGGAGCGCTTCAGACTTTCTTTTGTCTCCGAATAGCCCCCGCCCTCATACGCCGCAACCGGAAAGGCCAGATACCGCATCTTGGCTTTTCCGCAATAAAAGCACCAGAGGAAATGTTCATAGTCCCCGCGGATTTTGTATTTTGTCTCGAAAGGCTTCTCTTTACAGAGGGAAGCGCCATAAAAGCAGGCCTGATGGCAGGGCACGTGCCGGTAACAGGTAAACCCGGTGATGGAGGGAGGCGGCGTGATCCAGACCTGGTTTTTTTTGCCGAAGACATCCCCATAGAAGATCTGGCGTTCCTCCCTGTCCGTCCGCTCTTCCCTTTCCGGGAAGGCATCCGCGGCGCAGGACTCTCCCGTCCGGGATCCGCTGATCTGTTCCTTTGAGCTTTCCTCTAAGCCCTGCGCGTCTTCCTCCGCCGCCTGCTTCACCTTTTCCAAAACATTTTCGTCATATAACATATCCCCGCAGTTCAGGAAAAAGAGATACTTCCCCGAGGCGTGGGACACCGCCTGATTCATGGCGTCATAGATCCCCGTATCTTTTTCCGTATAGACGCGCACCCGGGGATCCGAGAGAAGGTCCCGATTTTTTTCCAGGGAGCCGTCGCTGCTGCCCCCATCCTTCACGATCAGCTCAAAATCCTCGCAGGTCTGTCTCAACGCGCTCTCCAAAGTTCCCCGCAGCTTTTCCCCGGGATTTAAGCAAACCGTCAAAAGAGAAAAAAAGCACATACTGAATACCTCTGAAATCTTTTATAAGATCCGTTTCCTTCTGGCAAGGAACACCGTGCTCCCGCCTCCCAGAAGCAGTAAAACAATGCACACCGGCCAGCTGCAGAACCTGGTCCCGCCCAGTCCCGTATAAGAGACGATCAGGCTCAGGAGATTCATCCCCGCATGCATACACACCGGGACGCGGAAATCCGCAAAATACTCATAGGCATAGGCAATCAAATACCCCATGGCAGCCGCGTAGAGAGCCTGTACCATATTGCCGTGGTAGACGCCGAACAGGATCGAGGAGGCCACGATTGCCGTCATAACGTCATAGAATCTCCGCAGATATCCGTAGATCAGGCCACGGAACAACAGTTCCTCCGCCAGGGGGCTCACAAGGCCGTAGCAGACCAGTGCGATGCCAAAAGAAGCCCCTGTCTGGGCTTCCGCCACCGCCTGGTAAGCGTCCGAGCTTCCGGTGATCCCCGTCAGGCCAAGGAGCATTGCGCCGCCCAGGGAAAGTCCTGCCGCGGAAAGCGCCGCCAACCCATAGGACGTCCCGGGCTGCGGGGTCAGGTGCGTCAGGTACATGTCCCGAATGGTCCTGCGCACGCATTTGCGGGCGCTGCCAAAAATGGCGAGCCCTCCCGCCAGAAAGCCGATCCCGGAAATGATGGTCGAGAGATCCTGGGTGATCTCCATGCCCGCGCGTCCGGCCGAGACCAGACACAGGTTTTGCGCAAAGCCCCGCACGGCGAGAAAGAGCACGAAGGAAAACAAAAGCAGCCAGATCTTCTGAAGGCTGTTCAGATCCTTTTCCATGTCCTCATAGCCCCTCAGGAGAAACCTGCGGAGCTCTTCCACGGACCGCACGATATAGTCCGCGTGGGCTGCCCGCAGTTCCTCCATGCCGCCGTACCCGTAGGAGACGCCTACGGAGTCGATCCCCAGCGCCTTTGCGCCTTCCACGTCAAACTTCCGGTCCCCGATCATATACACCTTGCTCTTGTCAATCCTGCCGTCCGGAGACAGCCGGCGGAGCGCCTCCCGGACCACTTCCTCTTTTTCCACCCGTCTGCCGTCCAGCTCGCTTCCCACCACAACGTCAAAGTATTCCCGGATGTGAAAATGCTCCAGGATCCTCTCCACAAACACGGTGGGCTTGCTGGAGGCGACAGCCAGGCGCATTCCCCGCAGCCGCAGTTTTTTCAGCATCTGCGGGATCCCCCGGTAGACCTCGTTCTCAAAGATACCGATGTCCTGAAAGCGTTCCCGGTACTTTGCAACCGCCCTCTGTGCCTGTTCCTCCGAGAAGCCGTAAAACTCTATAAAGCTGTCCTTCAGGGGAGGTCCGATGAAGGGCTCCAGCTTGTCCAGATCAGGCTCCTCGATCCCAAAGTCCTTCAGGGCATACTGCACGCAGGTGGTGATCCCCAGTTTTGGGTCCGTAAGCGTGCCGTCCAGGTCAAACAGAAGGTATTCTTTTTTCTGCCAGATTTCGTCTTTCATAAAACTCATGCTCCCGTCAGAAACCGCGAAGCTGTATGCTGTCGTCGTCTCCGGTCTTCTCGATCTTCAGGATCTTTACCTCGTATCCAATGGATGGATTCACCTGGACATGGACGGTTTCCCCTTCTTTTTTGCCGAGAAGCGCTTTCCCCATGGGAGATTCGTTGCTGATCAGGCCCTCCAGGGAGTTCCCCCGGACCGTGGTCACGATCCGATATGTCTCCACGCTGCCGTCGTCCGCAAATTCCACGGTGACGGTGTTGTTGATCCCCACCTCGTCCGCCGCGGAATCCTCGGAGATCACCTTAGCGGTCCGGATCATCTTTTCCAGATAGCGGATCCGGCTCTCGTTCTGGTTCTTCACCTTCTTTGCCGCGTGGTACTCAAAATTCTCACTGAGATCCCCCTGGGCCCTGGCCTCTTTCACCTCTTCCAAGACCTGTGGCCGGATCACGGATTTCCGGTGCCGGATCTCCTCCTCCATCTTCTTGATATCGCTGGGTGTCAATTCGTCGTACATTTTCTTTCCTCCTGTATCGCCTGCCGCTGCCGCAGCGGCTTCCCGCCTCTGTCAAAAACGCTCCTGTTGCCCGGCAGGACTGTCCAGATCCCTTTGTTTCCGCGCAGCCGCCCTTCTGGAATTTTTGCCGCTCCCCGACTGCCTTTGTCCAGAAAGCAAGGCTTTCCAGTCCTGCGGACGCAGGTATCCGGAATTTATAATCCTACTCCATAGACCACCGCCGCAGCAAGGATGATCTGTATGATGGCAAAGCGGAAGACCGTCTGCGTGTTGGACCAGTTCCAGACCTTGCGCACATGATCGTGCAGGGGCGTCCGAATATTGGTCATGATGTGAATTTTTAAAAACCGGATCAGCGAAACCTTGATCAGGCCCAGCCCGCCGTCCAGGATCGTCACCAGCGCCACCGGAACATACAGGATTGGCGCGCCGGTCTTTAAGATCGCGATGCTGATGAACAACCCCATGGCGCGGGAGCCTGCGTCCCCCATCATCAGCTTGCTGGGCGTGGCGTTATACCAGAGATATCCCAGGATACACACCGCAAACAGCAGGTTGAGATAGGCGTAGCTCTCCGACCTCTCACGGATCAGATCCACCGCATAGATGGTCATCACGCTGATGATCGTCAGGGTCCCGGAGAGACCGTCCACCCCGTCCGAACAATTGGTCACGTTCACGGAGGTCCAGACAAGGATCACCGTCAGAACCGCAAAGACCCAGGCGGGAAGTGCAAAGCTCATTCCCAAGATGGCAAGATCCACCGTGCTGGGGTTGTATTTCAGGTAGGTGAACGCCACCATTGCCGCAACGCACAGATCCAGAAAGCCCTTCTTGTACTCCCCCCAGGGAGTTTTTGAGGCGTCGTCCAGATAACCGGTCATCATGCAGATCACGATCAGGATCAGATAAATCACCAGTTCCGCGTCCAAAGGCACGAACAGGAGCACCGCTCCCACAAACGCCAGCACAAAAATGATCCCGGCTCCCCTGGGTTTTCCCGCGGACAGCTTTCCGTCATGCGCGTATTCCCTGCCCCCATCCTTCGGCAGAAAAGGCGCCAGCTTTGCCGTGGCGAAAACCGTCACGGCGAAGGCGAAGAGAATACCGCAGAATGCCATAAGGGAACCTGAAATCCCCGGCAAAAGACTCTGTAACATAATTATCCCTCATCTTTCCGGAATCGGATGGATTCCAAATTAAACTGACAGCCCGGCAGGAAGACCAGATCCAGCCTTCCCCTGCCGCAGATCTTTTCAAAGGAAAAGGTCTGACGGTTGTACTCATTTGTATCCCCTCCCCGGAATTCCGCCATCCGCGCCTGCATCTCCCCGCCGTTCTCCGGGTTAAAGCGGATGTGGATGGTATTGACCGGCAGCGGCGTCCAGCCGCAGATCTCCACCTGGCTGCTGCCCGTCTCTCCGAAGTCCATATTTTCAAATTCCAGCGTCACATTGTTGCCGATGCCCTCCACGCGGCTGCCGTTGATCTTAAAATCATCGCCGTACACCCGGCTGGCTTCTCCGGCATACAGTTCCCCGAAGGCCTTCTCCAGCTTTTTGAAGGAAAAACCCTTGATGTGGACTTTCTGGTCCCGCATCAGAAGACCTAAGCTGGTCACGCCCTTCAATCTCCTTGGCAGTTTCCAGGTCTCTTCCTGATAGACGTTCCAGATCGACGGTTTCTGATAGTGCAGCGTGTCGATCAGAACGCTTCCCTCCGCCCTAGGCATTCCTGTCCAAAGTTCGATCAGGTATTCTTCCCCGGAGAGGGCAAACACCGGGATCGTGATCTCGTCCGAGCCGTAATCTCCGAAGTCCACGCCGTCAAAGACCACGCCGCTCTCGCCGTCCCTGGCCGTGGAGATCCCCTTTTCGTTACCGTTTCCGATCTCTCCGAAACTCTCTGTAAAAAGTCCCGCCGTCACCAGTTCGTAAGGGTTCAGGAAGGAAGTCCCAAGTCCCTCCGCCCGGAGCTCCAGCTGGGAGATCACCGTCACTTTTCCGATGGGTTCCTTCGCCATACAGCGCACCCGGAAGCTCCCGTCCCCTTTCGCCGTGACCTTCGCCTTATGAATATTTCCCTCCGCGTTCAGGGGTTCCGCTTTCGCCATGGGGACGTCGATCCCTGCGTCGTTTACCACCTTCCAGATCAGTTCCGGCGCGGCGTCCTCCGGCAGAACCTTCGCCGTGACTGTCAACTCCCTCCGCTCCGGCGTAAAAACAGGCTCCTCCTCTAAAGTCAGTTCAATCTTTCTCGTGGGAATCCAGCGTCTTTCATGTTCCCCGGGCTTGTTTCCTGCGGATATTGTCTCTCTATGTTCTTTGGTCTTTTCATCTGCCACGCAGTTTTCCAGATAGTGTTTCTCCAGCGCCTCCGCCTCATGGGCTTCCAGCAGCAGCTGCGCCGGGCAGAGTCCTTCCCCGCTGACGGTGACCTTAATCTCCCCGGCCTGGTCCGTGGTGCCGATCACCGCCAGGAGTTTCCCGGAAAACAGCTTTCTGGTGTCGGACTTGTAATCGTCGTAGTCCGTGCTGTCCCCGTTGTCCAGTCCCAGAAGCCGGGCCGGCCCTTCCAGCTTCACCTTCACATAGTCCACCGCGTTCTCCACGGGATGCCCCTGGGCGTCCAGGGTCTCGACGGTGACGAAGCAGAGGTCCCGGGCATCCGCCTTCAGCTCCGTCTTATCCGGCGTCAGGCAGATCTGATGACTGGATCCGAAGGATCTTCTCTCCTGTCTTGCGACCTCCCTGCCCTCCTGGTCGTATGCGACGGCCATAATAACGCCGGGCTCGTAGGGCACCTGCCAGGACGCCAGAAGGGATCTGCCGTTTTTGTGGTCGATCGTCTGCCTGCCCTGCCTCCTGCCGTTCACAAAGAGCTCCGCCTGGGGCGCGTTGGTGGCCACGCGGACGTCGATGATCTGGCCGGGGTTAAAATCCCAATACGGGAATACATGTATCATGGGTTTCTCCCGGTAATCGGTCCACACCGACTGGAAAGTATAATAGGGGTCTTTCGGGAATCCCGCGGTGTCGATCTGTCCGAAATACGAGTTCTTCGTGTGGTAGGGGGTGGGTTCCCCGATGTAGTCAAAGCCGGTCCAGACAAACTGTCCGAAGGCGAATGACGCGTCCCTGTCGTCGATGATACACTGTTCCGTGCTGTCCGCCCCCCAGCTCGTGGAAGAATTTCCCAGAGCGGAGCACTGTTCATCCTCGTCCGAGAGAATGGACTGGGAGAGGGGGAAGTGGTAGATTCCCCGGCTCTGCACCACGGAGGCAGTCTCGCTTCCGTAGATGATCCAGTCCGGGTGCTGCGCGTGGTGCTCGTCATAATATCTCTCGCCGTAGTTATACCCCGCGATCTTTACGATATCCGCGCACTTCCGGGCGTTTTCCCAGGGCATATAATTGGAGCCGATCGTGACCCGGGCGTTCTCCTTCGGGTCATTGTCCCGCACATACCCCACCAGTCTCCGGGTGATCTCCTGTCCATGCTCATCCGCGTGGGTGTCGTAGATCTCGTTGCCGATGGACCAGAGAAGAAGGCTGGGGTGATTTCGGTCCCTGCGGATCCAGCTCGCCACGTCCCTCTCCGCCCACTGGACAAAGAACCGGGCATAATCGTAGGTGGTCTTTGAGCGCTCCCACATGTCAAAAGCCTCGTCCACCACGAGAAATCCCATGCGGTCCGCCAGTTCTAAAAACTCCGGTGCCGGGGGGTTGTGGCTCGTGCGCAGGCCGTTGACGCCCATCTCCCGCAAAATACGAAACTGTCTCCGCAGAGCTTCCTCATGGAAGGCGGAACCCAGGCAACCCAGATCATGGTGCTCGCAGACGCCGTGGACTTTCACCTGCCTGCCGTTTAAGAAAAGCCCCTTCTGCGGATCAAAGGCGACGCTCCGGAAGCCCACCGTGATCTCCTGGCAGTCCAAAAGAGCATCCTTCTGATAAAGTTTCACTTCCAGAACGTAACACCTGGGATCCTCTACATCCCAGAGGGCGGGGTCTTCTATGCGGACGGACGCCCCTGCCTTTTTTGCCCCGGCGTCCACGTCCGCCTGCCACTTCCCAAAGATTCCGCCGGTTTTCCGCTCTCCGAAATCTTCCCGTAAGAGGTACTCCACCCTGCTCTCCGCCAGGTCCTCCCCCTCCAGTTCCGTTTCCATGTCCAGCGAAAAAACACTGTTCTTTTCTTCCGGCCGGGAAAGGGGCCGGATGTTCACATATGTCCCATCCAGGGGCAGATAGGCCTTCCCGCAGCGCTTCAGCCAGACGTTCCGGTAGATCCCGGCACCGGAATACCAGCGGGAATTCGGTGACTGGTGCCGCACGAGGAGAACCAGTTCGTTCTCCCCTTTTTTCAGATGGTCCGTCAGGTCCGCGTCGAAAGTCGTGTAGCCGTACTTCCAATCCATGACTTTCTCCCCGTTTAAGTAGACGGTGGAATCCATATACACCCCGTCGAACCGGACGATCAGCCTCTCTCCCTCCGAAAGCTCCGCCTGAAAGGTCTTGCGGTACCACCCAAAACTGTCCTCGTAGAGATTCTTGCTGTCATAGATCAGCCAGTCGTGAGGGACTTCCACCGGAAGAAATTCCTCTCTCCGGCCCTGCATCTCCTCCCATGTCGTGTCTAAGGGCGTCTTCAAAAAGTACCACTCGTTTGTCCACAGCTCCATATTGTTCTTTCTCATATCCGTCCGGTCCCTTTCCCCGTATCCTGTATCCGGTATCTATTTCTGGGCTTTTCTCCTTGGGCGTTTCGCCTTGTGTTTCTATCCCCAGGCATTTCTTCCTGGGCGTTTCTTCCTGGGCGTTTCTCCCCAAACTTCTATCCCTGAGATTTTATCTCTGGGCTTTCCCGGGCCCTTTTCCCAGGGCTTTTTCCCTGGAGTCTTCCCCTTAAGCTTTCCCTTGGGCTTTTCTGCCTGAGCTTCTATCCCTGGGCCTTTATCCTTGTGCGTTTTCCCCGGCTCCTGCTCTCTTGATGCCTGTCACCCCTATGAATCGGCATTGCGTCACACCGTTCTTTTACCGCTTTTCCGTTAATAGATATCTCGCCCTTTTTCATCCGGGATCCCGCTCTTTCGGTAGAAGTAGGAGTTCACCTGATCCCGCCACTCCCTTGCGTTGTACAGCTGCCTCTGGAACCTCTCCTGCACAAGGCGGAAGGTCTTCTCCTCCACCTTGCCCTCCAGCGTATCCCAGGCCGCGGCGGAGGCTTCCGCCTCTTCCACGCCTTCAAAGTGGCTGTCGTAGATGTGCTGGATCAGGGTTTTGCCTGTCCTCAATATATAGTTATACGGTACATGGTGGAAAAATAACAGCAATTCTTCCGGACAAGTCTCCATGGAGTTATACATGGAGGCGTTGGGCTCATGGTACTGCAGGGCGTAACCCGTGCCCTGATCGCTCCGGTCCACGCCGATTCCCAGGTGGTCCGCCCGGTGATAGGTGCCCCATCTGGAGTACTCGTAGCCGTCCACGCTGCAGCCGTAATGTTCGTGGGGCGTCACCATCCAGCCGATCCCTAAGGGACTGGTGTACTTCTCATAAGTCTCCCGGGAAGTCAGGAGAATTTTCTTGATCGTATCTATCACCTCCCGGTCCGCGGAAAACTGCTGGGGGATCCACTCCTCCAGGATTTCTTCCGCGGAGAGGGAAGTCTGAAAGGCAAGCCTTCCAAAACCGTAGAGATTTGCCGCCGCCAGATCGCTTCCGGTCCAGTTCTCATCATTTCCGGTGTTGCAGACCGCGGCGATCCCGGCATTTTGATTTCCCATAACGCGGCCGCTGATCACGTCCGCCACCGTATCCGCTTCCGGCCTGCAGTAGGTGTGGAAGTCCAGGACCTCCTTAAACATCGGGATCAGATAGCACACATCGATCTGGTGTCCGGTGTACTCCTGGGCTATCTGCACTTCCAACATCTGATTTGTCTTTGACAGTCCTCCCAGAAGGGGGGACACCGGTTCCCGGATCTGAAAGTCCATGGGGCCGTTTTTGATCTGCAGGATCACATTCTCATGATAGTCCCCGTCCATACCGATAAAATTGTCATACCCCGCCCGGGCCCTGTCCGTCTTTCTGTCACGCCAGTCCTGAGTACAATTATATACAAAACACCGCCAGATAATGATACCGCCGTAGGGCCTGACCGCGTCCGCCAGCATATTGGCGCCGTCCGCCTGGGTCCGACCGTAGGTAAACGGCCCCGGCCGGCCCTCGGAGTCCGCCTTCACGAGAAATCCGCCCAGATTCGGGATCTTTTCAAAACATTCCTTCATCTTTCCCTGCCACCAGGCGATCACCTCCGGATCCAGGGGATCCGCGCTGGAAAGTCCTCCCAGCTCCATGCACGCGGCGTAGTTCAGGCTCAGGAAAAACCGGATGCCGTAGTCCGCAAAGATCTCCGCCATCTGCGCCGCCTTTTCAAAATAGCGGTCCGTGATCAGCCAGGTAGCGGCCTGCTTTACGTTCACATTGTTGATCACCACAGCGTTGATCCCCACGCTGGACACCAGCCGGGCGTAATCCCGGGTCCTCTCGTCCACGATCACCTGATCGCTTTCAAAGAAAAAGGATCTGCCAGAATACCCTCTCTCAATGCTGCCGTCCATATTGTCCCAGTGATCATACATCCGCAGGGGATTGTCCGGGCAGCAGAGGATGTCCGTACCGGCAAGGCCGCGCTCCATGGCGATCAGCCGGAGCAGGTGAAAGACCGCGTAGAGCAGCCCCTTTTCATCCGCTGCCTCCAGGGTCAGCCGTCCCTTCTCCTCCCGGATGGCGTAGCCCTCCGGCCGGATCCCGCGTTCTGTCCCCTCCGCCTTCTTTATGAGCAGGGAAGCATCCGAAGAAGCAGAAGGTTCCACACGCTCTCCGCTTTTCCCAAAGCCGTCCGGCTCTTTTAACGCGATGATCTCTACCGTCCTTCCAAGCATCCCCCGCACGCCGTGGGAAAGCTCTTTCAGGGCGCTCCTGACAACGCGGTCTTCACAGTCAAAGCCCTGTACCGCCGCCCGTTCAAAATAGTTCCCATTTCCGTTATCCCGCTTCCTGTCATATTTCAGCCAGAGCTGGGACCAGCCTTTCTGTTCCTTCGGATCACTCTTCATCATCCACCTCACACATTTTCCGCGATTGCATACCCCACAGCGGGACAAAATCCTCACTATTGCTCTAGCATACCATTTTTTTCAAAAAAATTCAATGCGGGACGAGCAATCCTTCTCTCGTCCCGCATGATATTATAGGGTTCAGCTGATTTATTGCAGGCGTTCTGCTGGGGTCCAGCTGATTTATTGCAGTTGTTCCGCCGGGGTTCAGCCTATGACCTCCGCCTTCCACCCCTCCGCGGGCCTTCCGTTCACCGTCAGCTCCCGCAGATCCTCGGACCAGACAAGCTCCGTGATCCGGTATTCCCCGCTCTCGTAACCGTAACCGTCCCCGGCGTCCTCATACAGGGAAAATCTGCCATCCGCTCCCGCGTATATTTTGAAGACGATCTCCCCGGTCTGATCTTCGGTAGAAAGGGCCGCCTCCGCCATGGGAAGAATGCTGCCCGCCCGCACAAACAGAGGGATCTTTTCCAGGGGAGCCTCCGCCCGGATCCACTGTCCGCCGCTATAGCTCCGCCCCGTCCAGAAGTCATACCAAAGACACCCCTCCGGGAGATACACTTCCCTGAAATCGTCCGAAGTCTCCAGTCTCTCGCTGTTCTTCCCATAATACATGGGCCTCGTCACCGGGCAGACCATGATCTCGTCTCCAAAGAGATACTGATCCAGGATATCCCAGGTTCTCTCGTCCTCAGCAAAGCCGAACGCCAGGGGTTTCATCAGAGAGCCCCCTTCCTTCCAGGCAAGACCCGCCAGGGAATAGATATAGGGGAGCAGCTCGTACCTTAGCTGGTTCGCCCTCCGGATCGCCGCGTAAAAAGGGGCCTCCTCGTGGTCAAAGTTCCAGAGCTCCCGCCTTACCTCCGTGCCGTGTCCCCGGAATACCGGCAGGAACGCGCCCCACTGATACCACCGGGTAAAGAGTTCGCAATAGCCCAGATCCTCCGTCCCTTTGTCATAGTCTCCCTTCCAGAACCACTGGGTGCCGTTCTTTACGAAAAATGCGCCGATGTCCACCGTCCAGTAGGGCAGCCCGCTGGCGCAGAAGTGCAGTCCCGCCGCGATCTGCCTTCGGAACGTATCCCAGGTGGCGGCGATGTCCCCGGACCAGAGGATCGTTCCGTACCTCTGCTGCCCCAGGTAACCGCTGCGAGTCAGGTTGACGACCCGCTTCTGCAGCCGCCCCTTCTGCACATCCTCCGGGGCGGTGCCGTCAGCGGGACTCCCGGCAGGAACCTCCCGCTCCCCTGCCCTTCTCTGCCCCTCATAGATCCCCATGGCATGGTAGAAGCCGTAGGCGTTTGCCCTCTCGATCGGGAGGTGGTTCCCCACGCTCCCGCAGTATTCTTCATACAATTTTGAACTCTCCGGCCGCACCATGCAGTTCCACTCCGGGGTGAAGGGCTCGCTGTTGTCACACCACCAGGCATCCACGCCGCGGCAGTACAGCCCTCTCTCCGCCTGGGCCCAGTAAGTCTCCCGCGCTTTGGGATTCAGCGCGTCATAGACGCTGCATCCCGGAAGGAGCTGCCCTTTCTCCTGAAACTCCCTGTGATCCGCCGTGTCCTCCCCCGTGTTTGGCCAGATGGAGATCATGAAATGCACATGCTCCATGTGCAGCCGCCTGATCATTTCCTCAGGATCCGGGAAGCGTCCCCTGTCAAAGGTCTTCTGCCCCCACTGGCCGTCCTCCCAGGAGCACCAGTCCAGAACGATACAGTCCAGACCCAGCCCCTCGTTCCGATACTGCCCGGCCACCTCCAGGATCTCGTCCTGATCCTCGTAGCGTTCCTGGGACTGGATATAGCCGAAGGCCCACCTGGGCAGCATGGTGGCAGCCCCCGTGAGCCGCCGGTACTCCCGGACCACCCCGTCCATGTCCGTCCCGTTCAGGAAATAATAGTCCATCTCCGGGTCCGCCTCGGTGTAGAAATAGGATCCCTCCACGGTATCGTTAAAGATCGCCGGACTGTATGTGTTCACAAGGAGCCCATAACCCTTGGTGGACACCAGCATGGGAACGGCGATCTTCCGGTTCGCCTGGTGCAGATACACCCTCTGGCCCCGAAGGGAGTGATACCCCTCCTCATGCTGGCCCAGGCCGTACAGCGCCTCGTGATCCTCCCACAATAAATGTAACCTGGTGTGATAGGCGCTTCCCCTCTGTACTTTCCGCGCCTCCCGGATCACTTCCTTGCGGCCGTCCGGCGTATCGATATATTCCTTCCGGAGATCTCCGTCGTCTGCAATCTGATAGACAGGGAACTCATCCAGTTCCTTGCTGTTCTCCGGCCTCTCCCGGAGAAGAAGCCTGCCCTTTCCGTCATAATACCGTATCTGATTTGTCCGCCTGTCCACCGCGACCTGCAGCTCCGGCAGGAGAATCCATATCTCCCCCGGTTCCTCCCGGATCTCCCAGCCTTCAAAGCACGGCTGTTTCAGCACGCCCGGTTTCTCCATTTCCGAAAAATTTTCCCTCTCCGTGTACTGAACCCGCACCGTCCTCTCGTCAATGGGCGTCAGGCGCTCCCTGCCGCACTCCAGAGACAAGAGCAGGCTCCCCTCCTGTCTCTCCCAATTCATAATTCTGAAACTCTTCCCCGGCATACTCGACAACATACTGTGATCCTCCGTTTATTCTTCCGAATTGCCATCCATTTCTTTATTCAAGCCGTTTTCCTCTGTTTCATCCCTCTCCGGCTCCGCGGCGCTATTTTTCTGATCCGCTATGGGAAATTCCAGGATCGCCTTAAACAGATCCCCGTCCACGGCCAGCGTGATATTTCCCTTCTGCAGATCCATCAGGCTTTTCACGATGGAGAGCCCCAGTCCGTTCCCCTCGCTGTGCCTGGACAGATCTCCCCGGACAAACCGCTCCATCAGCTCCTCCGGCGGAATATCCAGGGCGTAATTCGAAATGTTCTTAAAGGTGATCAGCACCTTTTCCTCCCGGACTTCCGTACTCAGGTACACCCGGGTCCCGCCCTGGGCATATTTGCAGATATTCCCCATGAGATTGTCGAAGACGCGCCAGAGCATCTTCGTGTCCGCCAGGATATAGATGGACTCCTCGCAGAGCTTTACCACCAGTTCCAGATCGTGCTCCTTCAGCCTGTCCTCATATTCCCCAAGGCACTGCCCCAGAAGCACCCTCACATCGCAGATCTCCAGATTGATCTCCATATTGCCCGTGGATGCCTTTGATGCCTCCATAAGGTCCTCGATCAGCTTTTTCATCCTGGAAGACTGTTGATACAGGTGGTCCGCATACACCTGAATCTTCGGATTCTCGGAGTTCTCTTTTTTGATGAGATCCGCAAAATTGATGATGGACGTCAGCGGGGTCTTGATATCGTGGGAGACATTCGTGATCAGCTCCGTCTTCAGCCTCTCGCTCTTCATCCGGTCCTCCACCGCGATAGAGATGCTGTCCGACATGGCGTTGATATCCTGGGCGAGATCTTTCAGAAGCCCCGGGATGGGAACCGGCTTCGTCTGACAATCCATATTCCCGGAGGCAATTTCATGAGCCGTCTCCTGGATATGCGTCAAGATCAGCCCGTGATAGATCAGATAGGGCAGGAGGATCAGTTTTTCCAACACCCAGAGCAGGATCAGCCATTTGGAGACAAACCGCCCTCTCCAATACACGATCAAAATCGCCAAAAGCTCCGCCAGAATCACTGTCCCTCCCAGGACAAGAAGCTTCCAGATCAGCTTCCTATTGGCGAACAGGCAGCCGTACATTTTCAGGAGCCTGCCCAGTCCCCGGATAGCCCAATAGAGCAGGGAATATTTATAATAATTTTCATTCCGGAGCCAGCTGATGAGATACACGGCAAAAAACACGGTCAGCGCGATAAATGACGCGCACCGGGCGATCCAGCTCTGTAACAGCGCGCTGAGCAGCGGGGGATCCAGGGCCCCTTTGGACAACATCAAATGCAGGGTAGTCCACATGCCTATGGCAGCAATTTCAATGGGAACCATCCCGATCCGGAATTTTTTCCGCCGGTTTATCACGCCGATATCCATCGCCAGAAGGACCATCGTCAAAGGCACTCCATAGACCAGTCCCCAGAAGATCCACGGAAAATTATTTTTGAAAAAACGGGCGAGGGACTCTTCGGTCCCCAAGGTGTCCGAAAACCCATTCCCATCGTATTCATTCCGCATAAGGATCTTCACACTGTAATTCGCAGCTTTCGGGAAAAACGGGATCGTACCTTCTTCAAAATAAAATGTTTTCGCCAGGTCTTCCAGGGCTTTGCTCAGATTGCCGCCGATTCGTTTGTCCTTATAATAGATGACATACCAGAAACCTAAATCCTGCCCAAAGTACCATTTTATGCCCTGATACCCTATCTCCAGATAGGCATAGAGAACATTTGCGGCGATATCCTCCATATTGGATTTGTCGTACCAGAGCACATGGCTCCAAGCCGTCTCCGGCCTTACATCTTTCAGATTCTCACTGACGACATAATAAGTCCCCACTCCGCAACAGGCCGAAAAAAAGAAACTGGCCGCCGTAATCAGGCTCAGCAGAAAAACCCCGATCCTCCACAGCGCTTTGCCCTCATAGCTTTCTTCCTTATTTTTTTCCACTTTTCCCTGTTCCTCCCGGTATCCGCCGCAGGATATCCTTCCGATCTTCTCCGCCCCTGTCGGTCCTTCGGCCGCCGCCCGAAGCGTTTGTATCTCCGGACCGATCACATCGCAGGTCACATCTGCTCCATACAGTATCCCTGGCCCCAGACAACCTTCAGATACCGGGGCTCCGCCGGATTGATCTCCAGCTTTTCCCGAAGATGCCGGATATGCACCGCCACCGTGCCCTCGCCGCCGGTGATCTCTTCCTTCCAGACATACTTATAGATCTCCGAGGGAGAAAACACTTTTCCGGGATGCCCCATAAACAGCTTCAGGATCTGGTACTCCGTGGGGGTCAGCTTGATCTCCACGCCGTCCAGGCGCACTTCCCGCCGGTCGTCGTCCAGCTCGATCCCGCCGTTTTTCATGGTGTGCTGCCAGGAGCCGTTGCCCCCCAGCATCATGTACCTGCGCAGATGGGACTTGACCCTCGCCTCCACTTCCATGGGGTCAAAAGGCTTCGTGATATAATCGTCCGCCCCGGATTCCAAGCCCGCTATCTTATCCGCGCCCTCCCCCTTTGCCGTGAGAAGCAGGATCGGCACATTGCTGAACTGCCGGATCTCCTCCATGGCGGTGATCCCATCCATCTCCGGCATCATGATATCCATTAAAATCAGATCGATACTGTTTTCCTGTACCAGGCGCAGCGCTTCCCTTCCCGTGTGCGCCTCAAAAAAACGCCTCTCCGGATTATTCAGGTAGATCTTCAGCGCATAAATGATATCCTCTTCATCATCGCAGAGCAAAATATGATACATACCAGAATCCGCCTTCCCCGCCGGTTCCGCACAATGCCTTTCCCGGCTTTTTCAGTTTCATCGTACCATTCTTTTCTCTTTCGCTCAATAACCTTAAAGAAATCTTAAAACTTTCTTTTTATTGCTTTTGTGCCCGGACTCTAGTAAAATATTCTCAAAAGGACCCAGAAAACGAGAGTGCAAGGGAAAGGAATGGATAAAAAATGAAAGAACAACTGTACACGATTCCGCTGAACGACGCCGTGGACGCCGGGGACGAGTGCCCTTTCTGTTTTATTGAACGCGCCGTGGAACAGGACCTCCTGGATTTTGTCCTGGGGAGCAGCGCTTCTTATATGGAATCCGACGTCCGGGACATGACGGACAAGGCCGGTTTCTGCCGCCCCCATTTTCAAAAAATGTTCGACTACGGGAACACTCTGGGAAACGCCTGGATCCTGAAGACCCACTACCGCAGGATGATCGGGGAATTCCGGGAACAGGCAAAGAACTTTACCCCTGGAAAACTCTCTTTCAAAGAAAAACTGATGCGCTCCAAAGCCGACGCAGAAAGTGCCTCCACCCTTGGAAACTGGGTGCGCCGCAAGGAAGAATCCTGCTACATCTGCAATCAGTTCCGCGACACCTACGCCCGCTATCTGGACACATTCTTCTATCTCTATAAGCAGGACGATGCATTCCGGGAGAAAGTGGCAAACAGCAAAGGTTTCTGTCTCACGCATTTCGGCGACCTCTGTGATGCGGCGGAGACAAAGCTGAGCGATAAGGAAAAAGAGGAATTTTACAAGATGCTTCTGCCCCTGATGGATCGAAATCTGGAACGCCTTGCAGAGGACGTCTCCTGGATGGTGGAAATGTTCGACTACCGCAACCAGAACGCGGACTGGAAAACCTCCAAGGACGCCATTCAGCGCGGAATGCAGAAACTGAAAGGCGGATATCCCGCGGACGGCCCCTATAAGATGAAGAAATAAAAGGCAGGCATGTCAAAACTGCCTGTAGGCAAGTTTTTTTACCTGATCGATATAACCGATGATCTCCTCCAAAACCATGTCCGCTTGAAAAGAAGCGTCCTCAAACCGCTCCGCGATCAGGCCGTCCGCCGCATGCTCCAGCATCCGATAGAGCTTCCTGCCGTCCGCTCCGTAGGGCAGGGAGCTGTAATCGATCCGGCTGCGGACCGCATCGCAGGCATTCTCCAAAAGTTCTCTCTTTTTTGCGGTAAACATAAGAATCTCGCCGGTATCTTCCAGCAGGGACCTGTCCAGGAATCGCTGCATATACGGATACCCTTTGACGGCATTCAGGCGGGCGGTCTGGATCTGTTTCAAGATCTCAAAGAGATCCGTGGTGCGGGCGCTGGTCTGTGTGCTCAGCTCCAGGGCCATATATCTCACGCTGTAATCATACACGAACTGATAAAGCCCCAGCTTGTTGCTGAAATAGTGGAACAGAAGCCCCTTGCTGACCCCGGCTTCCTTCACGATCTCATCGGTGCTGGCGTGCCGGTAACCATTCTGCGCGAACACCTTCAGCGCCGCATTGATCATTCTGTCCTGTTTTTCCTTTTTTAACTCAAAAAATCTGCCGTTCATTCGTACCGATCCTGCCTTTCACTGTCTTGTAGTGTAACACACCGGAGAGTATCTTTCAAGCGCAAACCGCGCTGCCGCAGCTCCCTTTGCTCATGTTATGGCGTTCCTTTCCCTCCCTTTCACTCAACAGTTCAGCAACGCCATTCATTCGCAAAGTCGCGCTGCCTGGCTCTCCGCTGCTTCGCAGCTCCCTTTGCTCATGTTATGGCGTTCCCTCAGCCGCCGTGTTTTCGGAAAAATTCGTGCAAGCACGATTTTTCCGAAAATGCGGCGGCTGGCTGAACTGTTGGCAAATTTTAGAAAAAAATAATACATAATCTCTTTCCATTTCTGCAAAATAGTATTAAAATGGTTATATCATCTCAAAATCGAAAGGAGCATGCCCTATGTCAAAAAAAATTGGAAAATTTATCCTTGCGGCTACCGCCGTTACTACCGCTGCCGCTGCCGCGTATTATTTTATGCGCAAGGACAAGGCGATCACCATCGATGGTCCCGACGAGGATCTCGATGATTTCAGCGATGAATCCGTTGACGATTCGGAGCGCAGTTATGTGGAGCTAAACCATGAAACAGGGAACTCCGAAGGAGAGAAAAATTCCGCAAAGGAACCCGTTTCCTTCACCACCCTTACAAAGCAGATCAAAAAGACAGCCGGACGCGTAGTGGGCCGCACCATCGAAGCCGTGGAGGATTTCTTTGACGATGAAGATAAAGAGAACGCCGCGGAAGAGGAAAGCGCTGTGGAGGGATCTGCAGAAGATGCCGCAAGCGCGGAAGAACCTGCTTCCGTAAAGATTGAGGAAGATATCGTAGATGCGGTAAAAGACGCTGCGGCAGAGGCACCCGCGGAAGACGCCGGGAATTCAGACCCTGCCGTTCAGATCGAAGCAGACACCGTAAAAGCCGTACAGGCTGAAGATACCGCCGCTGAGGAAAACACTGCTGAGGAAACCGAAGTTTTCCTGGACGAGGAAGAGGATACGGAAGAAGAAAAATAATCCGGAAATATCCCTGCATCCATATCAGTATTCAAAGAGGGCCGCGCACTTGTGCGGCCCTCTTTTTTGAATGCTTATCGTCCTTCTTATCTACTTATGCCTTTTCTGCCTTCAGGATCTCTTCCTTTAACTCCCTGGCTTTTTCCTTTGCCCGGGGATTTGTCTGGGTGGACTGCATGATCTTCGACACAAGTCTCTTTGCATCATCGATCTGGTTGATCTCCAGCGCGACAGCCGCCAGGAGATAATCTATGGTTGGCTCGTTCATCCCGCACATGGGAAAACCTTCTTCCGTCAAAGCTTTCGTAAATCCGTGATACGCTTTTTCCAGATAATCCCGTTCCGCATCCCGTATTTCTTTGACCTTTGCCGTCTTTCCCTGTCCTTCAAGACTCTCCGCATAACCTCTCATCAGCCAGGCGCTCTTCAGACAGATATACGCTTTCTCACTGACTCTCGCCCGCTTGACCATAGCGCATGCCAGCGCCAGCTGATGACGTTCCACCGCCTGTTCATAACTATAGATCGGGTCGTCATATCTCTTTAAGACAACCTTGGAACAGATCCCCTCCTGGATCATGGTGATCTGTTTTAAGGAAAGCTTTTGAAAATCCTTAGCCAGCGCCGCATACCCGCAGCACGCACACTGATACACCTCATACTTTGAAAAGTCCACATGCTCATACTTAGGGCGAAGATCCCTGTCAGTGGATATCAACTTTGCCTTTCCCGTCTTCATGATCTTCTGCGTGGAATCCTGATCGCAGACAGGACACCTGACTACCTTATCCAGAAGAAAATCTTCCTCCTTGATCGTTTCCGATTTCTTCTGCTCCACCTTCGCCTCCTCATAGAGATCCGCATCCTCCAGATCTCCCAAACCTAATTTACTGAAATTCTGCCAAAAACCCGCCATCTGGTTTTACTCCTCCATCTGATACCTGCAGCCAGCCAAAAACCTTCTATGCCTTCGGCAGTACAAACGAACTCTTCAGGGATACGATCCGGTTGAACACCAAAGCTTCCAGCCTGGAATCCTTGGGATCCACGCTGAAAAATCCCTGGCGCACAAACTGGAATCTGTCGTAGGGCTTTGCCCCCGAAAAGGCCGGTTCCAGGAAACCTTTCTTCACCACAAGGGAATTGGGGTTTAAGTAAACCTCCCCGTCCTCACTGTATATGGAACCCATTTCCTCCGCCTTTTCCTCGTCGATCAGGTTTTCATAAAGCCGGATCTCCGCGGGAACAGCCTCTTTTGCAGCCACCCAGTGAATGGTGCCCTTTACCTTTCTTCCGTCGGGACTGTTTCCTCCCTTGGAAGCCGGGTCATAAGTGCAATGTACCTCAACGATCCTTCCGCTCTCATCCTTTACGCACCCGGTGCAGGTCACGAAGTAAGCGTTCATGAGCCGCACTTCATTGCCCGGGAACATCCGAAAATATTTCCTGGGCGGCTCCTCCATGAAATCCTCCCTTTCGATGTAAAGTTCTCTTCCAAAAGGAACCTGCCTCGTTCCCAGCGCTTCGTTCTCCGGATTGTTCACCGCCTCCAGATATTCCGTCTGACCTTCCGGATAATTGTCGATCACCAGTTTCACGGGATCCAGGACCGCCATATATCTGGGGGCCTTTGCCTTCAGATCCTCGCGGATGCAATATTCCAGAGCCGCGTAGTCAGCCACGGACTGCGCCTTCGACACCCCGCACATCTCCACAAACATCCGGATGGACTCCGGGGTAAATCCGCGCCTGCGCAGAGCCGCCAGGGAGACCAGCCTGGGATCGTCCCAGCCGTCCACTTTTCCCTCCTGAACCAGCTTCTTGATATAGCGTTTTCCGGTCACCACATTCTTTAAGTACATTTTTGCCTGCTCGATCTGGCGGGGCGGATTCGGGTACTCCAGCTCCCTCACCACCCAGTCGTACAGCGGCCGGTGATCCTCAAACTCCAGGGTGCAGATCGAGTGGGTGATCCCCTCGATAGCGTCCTCGATCGGATGTGCAAAATCGTACATGGGATAGATGCACCAGGCATCCCCGGTATTGTGGTGGCTCATGTGCGCCACCCGGTAGATTACCGGATCCCTCATATTGATGTTGGAGGAAGACATATCGATGCGGGCGCGGAGAACCTTCTCCCCATCCCCGTATTTTCCGTCCTTCATCTCCTCAAAAAGCCTCAGATTTTCTTCCACGCTGCGGTTCCTGCTGGGATCTTCCTTCCCCGGTTCCGTAAAAGAGCCCCGGTACTCCTTGATCTCCTCCGCGCTCAGATCGGAGACATAAGCCTTTCCCTTTTTGATCAGCTTCACCGCCGCCTCGTACATCTGGCCGAAATAATTGGACGCAAAGAATAATCTGTCCTCATAGTCAGCGCCGAGCCACTGGACATCCGCCTTGATGGACTCCACAAACTCGATGTCCTCCTTGGTGGGATTGGTGTCGTCAAAGCGCATGTTGAACTTGCCGCCGTACTTCTGCGCAAGGCCGTAATTCACCAGAATGGATTTGGCGTGTCCAATGTGCAGGTAACCGTTGGGCTCCGGCGGAAACCGGGTGTGGACCGTATTGTAAACGCCCTCCGCAAGATCCTTCTCGATGGCCTGCTCGATAAAGTTCTTGCTCTCCACAGTCTTCTCTTCCGTGGACTCTCCGTCTTTTTTCAAGTTTTCCTCAACAGAAGCCTCTATGCCATTCTCCCTGTCCGTCATACTCTAACCTCTCTTCCGATCTGCCCGGCCATCCGCGCGCATAGCCCGTCTCTGCCCCGTTCCTATGCGTGCATACTCTCTGCCGGTTCCTGCATGTGCATGCTCTCGCTCTCTGCCCGGTTCCTACGCGTGAATGCTCTCTGCCGGTTCCTGCATGTGCATGCTCTCGCTCTCTGCCCCATTCCTACGCGTGAATGCTCTCTGCCGGTTCCTGCATGTGCATGCTCTCGCTCTCTGCCCGGTTCCTGCGTGGAACCGCTTGGAAACAGTTCCCTCCGAAGCACATAACCTATTCTATCACATTTGCCTTTATATGGCAAAGTGTTTTTGTAAATCCCGCTTACGCTTTTCCTGCCTTTCACCATTTCACATCATCCCGCCGCTTTATGCTCCATTCACTTATTAAAGCGTCGGTTTTCCTGACAAAATGTGCGGGAAATCTTGCGTAGAAACAATTTCCCGCACACCCGGAAGACAACAGAATCGTTACGGCCGCATCAGTGATGGAACAGGCGGATCCCCGTGAACGCCATCACCATGCCGTACTTGTCCGCGCACTCGATCACCAGGTCGTCCCGCACGGACCCGCCAGGCTGCGCGATATACTGCACGCCGCTCTTGTGCGCCCGCTCGATGTTGTCGGAGAACGGGAAAAAGGCATCGCTCCCGCAGGTCACGCCCTGAAGACGATCCAGCCACGCCCTCTTATCCTCCCGGGTGAACACGTCGGGCTTTACCTTGAAGGTCTTTTCCCAGACGCCGTCCGCGAGGACGTCCATATACTCGTCCCCCATATACACGTCTATGGCATTGTCCCTGTCCGCGCGTCCCAGGCTGTCTACAAACTGCAGACCCATTACCTGGGGGGACTGGCGCAGAAACCAGTTGTCCGCCTTCTGCCCCGCCAGCCTTGTGCAGTGGATGCGGGACTGCTGCCCCGCGCCGATGCCGATCGCCTGCCCGTCCTTCACATAGCAGACGGAATTGGACTGGGTATATTTTAAGGTGATCAGCGAGATCTTCATATCGATCAGGGCGCTCTCAGGGATCTCCTTATTTTTTGTCACGATATTTGAGAGCAGATCCCCGTTCACATCCAGCTCGTTCCGGCCCTGCTCAAAGGTGATCCCGTACACCTGTTTTCTCTCGATGGGCGCAGGCATATAAGATGGATCGATCTGAATGACATTGTAATTGCCCTTCTTCTTTGACTTCAACATCTCCAGGGCCTCGTCGGTATAACCCGGCGCGATCACGCCGTCGGACACCTCCCGCTTGATCAGGCGGGCGGTATCCCTGTCGCAGACGTCGGACAGAGCGATAAAGTCGCCGAAAGAGGACATTCTGTCCGCGCCCCTGGCTCTTGCGTAAGCGCAGGCCAGAGGGGAGAGTTCTCCCAGATCGTCCACCCAGTAGATCTTTGCAAGCGTATCGCTGAGGGGCAGTCCCACCGCCGCCCCCGCGGGGGAGACATGCTTAAAAGAAGTCGCCGCGGGAAGTCCTGTGGCCTCCTTCAGCTCCTTCACCAGCTGCCAGCCGTTAAAAGCATCCAGGAAGTTGATATAACCGGGTTTCCCGTTCAGCACGGTCACAGGAAGTTCCGAGCCGTCCTCCATGTAGATCCGGGAAGGCTTCTGGTTAGGGTTGCATCCGTATTTCAGTTGAATCTCATTCATGATCATTGTCCTTTCTCATTCATTTTTGCTCTTTTTGTGTTGTCTCCATACACTCTCAGCACATTCTCAATTTTGGGGGTTCTTCTTCCCTCAGATCAGGCGTTCTTGTTATAGATCTTTGTCTGATACTTCCCGGAAGCAATATCGATAAAACGCACAAAGAGGGAAACCTTGTTGTCCGGATTCAGACTGTTCCAGACCATGTCTCCAAAGGAATCCATATCCCCGGCAATCTCCACCTTCTTCGGCTCACCGGAAAAACTGGGCAGCGGATTCCCATCGTGCATATAAGTGTGCAGGAAACGCCCTTCTCCGGCCTTGGGGTTGTCATAGGAGAAAGTGTATCGGTTGCAGCACTCCGGATCCCCGTCATTGCTCTTTAAGATAGACATGGCGAAATCATACCGGCCATTCTCTATGTGCATCACACCGGAAATCCTTGGCGTGTAGTTCGGCCCGTCCGGCTCAAATTCCCGCACGCGCAAGGACTGTTCAAAGGTCTTTCCCGCCGCCATGCCATCATAAATCGTATCCGTCTGATCGCCGTTAGTCACGATGGTATGCTTCCCAAGAACCCGCACCGGCGCATAGATGATCAGACTGGGATCCTCCAGCTTGGAAGGGTCGTACGCCTCGGTACGGATTCCTTCCCCTTCCGTGACAAACACACGGTTGCGGCTGTTGGAACTCCTCCCCATGATAAAATAAGCTGTCACCGCATATTTTCCGTCAGCGGATCTCCCGATCACGATCCCCCTGCCAGGGTAACTGTTGTTTTCAAGTTCCTGTTTGAGTGATAACATAGTTCTCCTCCTTTTTCCTTGAAATCTGCCCCGCTCTGCGCCGAAGACGGCAGGTACGCTCTTCCAAAACGAAATAAAAAACGCCTGGACAGCACACCCGGACCTTCATGGTCCGCTGCGTTGCCCAGGCGGTCGGCTCTCTTTCTCCTGTACTCCCTGTGGGTTCACCCACCGCAGGCCGCTTGCGTTTCTTCCGCTACCGTCCTCACTTCAACATTTCATTGAGGGCGCGCCTGTTTTCCGCCAGTCATACAGGTTATACGCATATCTTACACGATTCAGAGAACTTTTTCAAGTATCTTTTGCCTTTGCTTCGTCCAGGTTTGCTTCGTCAGTTTTTACTTCCTCAGGCTTTGCTTCCTTCGTCTTTGTTTCCTCAGGCTTTGCTTCCCCAGCTTTTGCTTCCACAGCCTTCGTCGACTGGACATCCTGATCCTCTGGCTTCTTTGCTCCCCGGAATCTGAAATACCAGACGGCAAGCCCGGCGATCACCGCGGCTATGACAATGATTTCGAGCAGAAGCATGCCGGAAATGCCTGTGGAACCATCCGTTCCTTCCTGAGAAGGCGCTTCTGCATCCTCGTCAGCCGGTCCGGAAATTTCTTCCGGTTCGTCCGTCTCCTCCTTGGGCTCGCCCGGACTCGCCAGCCTGATCGTTCCAAGGGAAGCCGGATTCTCTTCAGGTTTTCCTTCCGCGTCGCACCAGCTTAAAGTGCCAAGAGTTTTTCCGGAAGCGTCCGCGTCGTTCAGCCGGAGTTCAAAACCCATCCGGTTCCCTATAACAAGCAGAGAACCAGGCAGGGAGATGGCTGCTTCGATCACATATCCGTCCTCCGTCTTCTTTACAAAAGATTCCACCTGCTTTTCTTTCGCCTCCTGGCCAAAGCAGATCAATTCATTCGCACTGCTGATCCGATAGGACTTGTCATCCGAATCGCAAACGTCGCCGCGCGCGTAATTCTGGTCGAAATAGATCTCCAGAGCGTCGCCGGACGCGCTGACTTCGCTGTCTGTTACCTCAGCATAGAGGTAGATCGTCTTCAGGTTCCAGAGGGCTTTCACCTTTGCGGACGCCGTTGTATCGCCTGTACTCTGGTTCAGCCGGAAAGTCTCCGCGGTATCCCAGATCTCGTCCTTTTCGCCGTCCACTTCCACCTTTCCCTGGTGTACTTCCGTCAGGGCAGGCCGGCAAACGGCAGAGGCATAATTGCGGCTGCTGTTCTCCTGGCTGCCAAGGATATCATTGAACGCGATGGTCTGTTCTCCATTTTTGACTACAACGTCAAAGAGGATCTCTTTCCCCAGCGCGCCGTCGGAAACCGGGAACCGGATGTCCGCCTCATAGGACGTCTTGCTGCTGGCGTGGGCGTCCTTTCTGAGGACAGTGATCTTCTCCGGCCGGATCCCGTCCTCCCCGCGGTTTTCCGCGTCAAGATAGACGGTGATGGTATCCGTCTCCTCATCCACACTCTTATCCGTCACCTCCACATGGAACAAAAGTTCCTCCTCGTTCCAAAGGGGCGTAACGGACGCCTTGACGTCCCCGTCAGAGAAGGCGTAAGGGCAGCCGTCTCCATCATCTCCGTCGTCAGTCTTAAGCGCCGCCGTGTTCCTCCGCAGGAGGCTTATCCTGTCGGGATCCACAAAGGCCCAGAAAGCGGGTTTTGCAAGATAATTCCCATCAAACAAAAGCGGGCACTGGGAGCGCAGGCCGTCGGAGCCGCCTCCCACGTCGCTGGCGTTCTGGAGCCAGGAGGTGGGGTCGGTCACGCCCCAGAAGGTAATGCCGCCCACTTCATAGCCGTCGATGGCGTCCAGTTTCTTCAGCGTTTCAAAAATATTGCGGTAGCAGACCGCCTGCTTCTGGTATTCCTGGTCACGGGTTGCCGCCGTGCCGTCGTAGTCGGAAGATGCCTTCATATCCAATTCGGTGAGCTGGATCTTTCCTACGATATCCAGGTAAGCCCTGGCCGCGTTCTCAAAGTTCTGGACATTGAAATCCTGCGCGCTGTAATGGGCCTGCATGCCAAAGGCGTCGATCCGGGTGCCGACGCCGGGTTCCCCCTCCTGCTCCTTGACGGCCCTGAGCAGTTCGCAGATGTTGGGCACCTTTGTGGGCCAGCTGTCGTTGTAGTCGTTGTAGTAGAGCTCCACGTCGGCGGGAGCGTATTTATTGGCGTATTTAAAAGCGTTGATGATGTATTCGTTGCTCTGGTAGATATGCCACCAGCTGGACTTGCTGTTGTGTGTGGGGTCGGACAGCTGATCGCTTCCCCCCTGATCATCCCTGTAAACCTGGGTTGCAGAGTCCGCGCAGGCCTCGTTCACAACATCCCAGCCGTAAAAGAGGTCCTTGTATTTGCTGTCCTCCCCCATATAGTGTTCAAACAGGGTGCTGATGTACCACTCCAGGCGCTGGTCCATCACTTCCTTGGAGACATAGGGTTTCTCAGGGTCATACTCTTCGTGGAAGAACCATTCCGGAGTCTGGGCGTGCCATACCAGCACATGGCCGCGCACCTTGATAAAGTTGTCCGGATGTTCCTCGTTGTACTTCAGAACGCCGTTCAGGAAACTCTCTGACCTGGAGTAATCGATCTTCGGAACCAGAAGGGACTGTCCGTTAAACGTCACGGTCTCCGTGCCGGGGCATTTGCCGTTGGAATAGCCGAAGTGACAGTCCGGCTTAAATTCATTGCCCGCGGTTATGGCGTTGGCGTGCCTTGTGAGCAGGGCCCACTCTTTTTTATTGTTGGCGGGATGCGTCACCATTCCTACGATGGTGTCCTCCCCCAGGGCCGCCTGGATGGCATCTTTCAGAAGGGGGATGTCCTCCTCCCCCACGGGTTCCTCCGCAGCGGGCTGCCCGCCCACCTCTTTCATGACGACCCCCGTGATGGAATAGGAACCCATGGACGCGCTGCTCTCCTCCTGGAAGCGCACGACCACCTGCCCGGCTCCATCCTCCACGCGGAAGTTCCCGCTGAGCTGCACCCATTCCCCCGCGGGGATCTGCTTGATCAGCTCGCCTGTGATCTCGCCGCTGTAGGCCTGGCTTAAATATTTTGTCTCGCCGTCCACGACCACGTAAGGCCCGAAGAACACCTGCCTCTGGTTCGCGGCAAGGTTTTCATAATCCTCCGACAGCCTGACGTAATAGGAGACCTCATACTCCTTTCCCGGCTCCACCACGTCCGTCACGTCCTGGGAAAATCCCTGGTAGCTCTGGGTCCTGCCGGAGACGGTGGCGTAGGTAGTCACGCCGCTGCAGATCTCTTCCTCCTGGCTTTCCACCGTGATCTCCGCGCCGGTATCCATCCACATGGACAGATCCTCCTCCGCGAAATTCGGGTTTTTGATCAGGTTTTCTCCGCTCCCCGCCGCTTTCGCTTCCATAACCGGAACCGGCAGATACGCCGGACCGCCCAGAAGCAGGGCCAGCGCCAGGATCACCGTCAGCCATTTCTTTCCTCTCACTCTCATGTCAAAACTGTTCCTTTCTCTATTTCTTATTCAGCGGCGCGATACCTTCCTTTTCCAGGACCGCCCCGTCAGGTTTTCCACGCTAAGTCTGCCGTCCTCCGGCAATTGTTTCCGACCGATTTTCTCTCGTTCATCGGCCCCCTGAAGCATTCCCCTCCACGATCTCTTCATAGAGGTCCAGTCCGAAGCTGGTGAGCTCCGGCGCATGCTGGATCATCTTAAAAGTGCGGGTGCCGTCCGTCTTTCTCTCCGCCGAGAGAAATTCCACGTCCGTATCCGGCTTTTCCCCGCTCTCCCGGTACATCCTCTGGGCAAAGGACAGCAGGTGGGTGACGGTCAGGATCTTCACGCCCCTTTCATTCAGCGCCTTAATTATGTCATAGGCGATGACGGAACCCTCTTTCTCCGTGGTGGTGGCGAAGGATTCGTTCAGGAGGATCAGGGATCTGTCTCCGACCTGATCCACGATCCGGCTCATGCGGCGCAGCTCCTCGTCCAGACGGCCGCTGTTCATCTCGCTGTCCTCCCGTCTGGTAAAGTGAGTGAACAGCTCCGGGAAAATACCGCTCTCAAATCTCTCCGCCGTCACCATAAGTCCGCTCTGCATCATCACCTGGGCAACGCCCACGCTGCGCAGGAATGTGGATTTTCCGCCCTGGTTGGCCCCGGTGACGATCAGCAGCATCCGGCGGTCCATATCGCAGGTGTTTCCCACGGCATCCACCCGCTGCTCCAGGCACATGACAAATTCCTTCAGATCCCGAAAGCTGAGCCTGTCCTGAGCGCATACCTCCGGGAAACAGGCCGTCAGCCCAAAGCGCTTCATGTGGTGCCTTAAATTTACCGCTCCGAGATAGAAGGCGCTCTGAAGGTGCAGGGCGTCGAAAAAGCTGTGAAAAGCCGCCATAAAGGGATCCAGGCTCCTCACGAGGTAACTCACCACCTCGTACTCCAGAAGGCCCGCCTGTTCTTTCACAGCGGGCTCCTTTACCGTGGAAAAGGAATCCGGGATCCGGGAGTTCTTAAACTCCTGCAGCCGGTCCATGGCGCTGCCGGGCCGATAAAACTTCAAGCTTTCCGAGGACACCTCCTGCAGGCGCGGGGAACTGAGTTTCAGGCCATCCTCCACGCCGCACTCAAAGATGATCCGGGGCTTTACCGTCCTCTCCGAGACCTCCTCTCCGCCGAGCCCTTCCGCAAAGAAAGAGACGTCCCCCAAAATCTTTGTGACGTACCGCTCCCTCTCCGGAGAATATTCTTCCCGCAGCCTTTCATACAGGGAGCGCAGGGCCTCTGACCGCAGGTTTTCCAGACAGCCCTCCAAAAGGTCCCGGATCTCCCTGAGATGTACGGCGAAGAGGTTCACCGTCTTTACCTCCGACAGGAGCTTTGCCGCGGAGTCGCCGCTGCCGATCTTATCCTGGACGCCCCTCCCCAGCTTGTTCCACTCCGAGAGGACCAGGCTGCTGATCCGGTAAAGCTCCCGGATCAGTTCTTCATTTTCTATAAAGTCTGAAAGCGCCTCCTGGCGAAAGCGGATCTCCTCCTCGGTCCTCAAAGGGATCTGCATCACTTTCCGCATGGCGTCCTGAATATAGAGATCTTCCTTTCCGACCCGGACCACTCTGTCTTTATCGTAGATCACTTCTTTCGCCGCCGCGAGAAACAGCGCCTTCAGGCCGAGATCCTGGGCGATGCTCTTTCCGTCAAAATAGGCCGGCGCATCCAGTCTGTCTGTATCCGCATACAGCAAATATACGTTCATAGGCGCTCCTTCAGCTGTTCATAGGTCAGCCGGTATTTTGTCACCTGGTTTACGGCACAGGCGGATTCCTCCGCCTCGCTCCTTTCGATCCGGAAGGTCTGGACGCGGTTTTGGTCCAGCATGGCCCGCAGGCTGACGATCCGGGGATGCACCGAGGCCAGCTCTTTCAGATGGGTCACGTAAATCCCCCGGCAGCCCTGGCCGATAAAGCGCTCCAGAACCTTCTTTCCCATGATCTGGGCGTCATAGGTGGCCGCCGTGGTAAAAAGCTCGTTGATCACCACAAAGCAGTTTCCGCAGTTTTCCGCCATCATGGGGGCAAGGCGCACCAGTTCTTCCTTTAATTTTCCCCGGCCGGTCTCCACGCTCTCCTCCACGGAAAAGTGGGTGAGAATATCCTTAAAATAATGGACGTTTGCAGACTCTGCCGGTACGTCAAATCCCATCTTCGTAAAATAGACAAGCTGCCCCAGGCTCCTGGCGAAGGTGGTCTTTCCGCCCTGGTTCGGCCCGGTGAGAACAAAGAAACTCTCCTGCTCCCCGTACTCCATGTCGTTGCTGACCACCTTCCGGCCGTCCCGCAGGGCGGCGCAGGCCAGGGCCAGGTCATAGAGCCCCCGGGCGTACATCTTCTCCTCGCGGTTCACCGAAGGCGACGCAAAGGCGTAACCCTGCTCCGCCATCTCCCTCTGAAATCCGCAGAAAGAGAGGTAATAGGGGATCTCCGACAGAAAGCGCGCCAGATCTGCCTCCTGAAAATTTTCATACTGCGCCGCGCACTTCTGGATATTCCGAAAAAGCTCCGGCTCTTTTCGGATCAGGATCTCCAGACATTCCCGCTCCAGGTTCGTCCAGCCGGGGCTGCCGCGGAAGGGGTTTTGAAAGGGCTTTGCCTCCGGATCCCCGTTTTCCCGGACAAAGTTCTCATAATCCCCCTGAGCCGTCCCCTCGGAAACCGCGATCCTGTCTTTCTCGTAAGTGAGCAGGAGACGGATGCCCGACAATTTCTTCAGGAGCTTCTCCGTCTGCTCTTTCATATCCCTGTACCCGGCGGTCTTTAAGTATGCCGTCAGAATCCCTGTAAATTCCTGAAATCCTTCCGACTGGAGCTGCAGCCGGGAAAGTTCCTCCCCCAGGGTCTCAAAGGCCAGGCAATAGCTCTCTATCTCCCTGAGGTGCCAGGCGGCTTTCTGCATGGGACTGAGCACCGCCTGCTTTTGTTTCTCCGCGGTTTCCATGCCCTTCGCGTTTTCCAGGAAAACACAGAGAGCGCGGTACACAGGTTCTCTCTTCACGTCCCCGTACACCGCTCTCCGATATGCCTCGCACTCCTCGTCCAGAGGGAAATAGCGGTAAAAATCTTTTACTTTCGTCCCCCACTGCGCGCTGATGCGGCCGATAATCTGATCCAGATTCAGATCCGTGAAAAACGCCGCCCTCGGGGCGTCCGTATGGGGACGTTCCTTTTTGTCCAGGATACTAAAGCCCGAGGCCATGCGTCCTCCTCCTTTCGCTATGCTGCCTTTTTTGTCCCGGCAGAATTTAAAAGATGAGAGGACATCTCATCGTCGCTGACCAAGATGTCCTCTATGGTGATTCCAAGCCTTTTGCTCAAGGCAAAAAGGTTATCCACTGTGGGAAGGGATTCGCCCCTCTGCCACTTGTAGACTGCCTGGGGTTCGGTAAAGCCCATGAACCGGCTGAGCTCCATCACGGAGATTCCGGCCTCCCTGCGGAGCTCGGCGATCCTCGCGCCAGTCGCCTTGAGATTGATGGTAGGATATTCAAATGTCTGCATCAGTTTTCCCTCCTTGTAAGAGTGCGCTCGAATGAACAAGTTACTTTTACTGCCTTCCCGGGCTTTTTCGCCGCTCGCAGGACCTCATCTGCTCCGGGGACTGCATGGAGTTGTTTTTTGCCGTACATTACAGAATATCACTTCTTCCTATTTATGTCAATAATTTTTTCTGACTTTCTTGCCGTTTCTGGTTTTCTTGTTTCCGAAACTTTTCCGGAAGCCTTTTCCGTCCCCGGGACCTTTTTCCCCTTTGTCTGGATCGGATCCGCCGCTTTTACCTGGGGTTCCGGTTTCCCGGCTTTTCCGGTTTTCCTCCCGGTCCGGGGGGACGCGGGCCCCGTCTCCTTTGTTTCCCGTACGCCGGCCTGCTCCGTCCCTGCCTCCTGCCTTTCCCCCGCAGCGCTCGCCTTCGGTGCCTTCCAGGCATCGTCCGGTCCCGTGCAGTACTTCTCTTCAAAGGTGGTCAGGGGCATGGGCCTGTCGAAGAAATAGCCCTGTATATACTTTACTTTCATGCCCTTCAGCACTTTATACTGCCTGTCGGTCTCGATCCCCTCCACACAGATGCTTACGCCGATGGTTTCCGCCAGCTCGCCGACCAGCTTGATAAAGCTCTGGGAGTAGGCATCCTCCGCCAGATCCTTTACAAAACTCTGATCCACCTTGATCACGTCAAAGGGGATCTCCCGGATGTGATTCAGAGAAGAATACCCTGTTCCAAAATCATCCAGGGCCAGGTGCACTCCCAGCTCCTTGATCCTGCCCAGGATCCTCTTCATGCGCTCCATATCATTGATGGCGAGGCTTTCCGTGACCTCCAGGGTCAGGCGGTCCGGCAAGAGCCCGGTCTCTTTCAGGGCGTTTCCGATGACTTCCACAATATCCGGCTGCAAGAGCTGCACAACGGAGAGATTGACGTTTACCTTATAGTCAAAACCCTTATCGTTCCACTCCTTGCAATTTCTGCAGGCATGAAGGAGGACGTGATTCCCGATGGGATTGATCAATCCGAGATACTCCGCCAGCGGGATAAATTCCATGGGCGTCACAAAGCCCAGATTTTCGCTGTTCCAGCGGACCAGCGCCTCCGCTCCGGAACACTTTGTCTGCCCGCCCTGTACGTCAATCACGGGCTGATAGTACACCTCAAATTCCTGATACCCTCCCGAAGCGGCATCCCGCATATTTTTCTCCATGTCCAGGCGCCTGCGGTCGGAGGAATCGATATCGTCGCTGTAAAAAGCGATCCGGTTCTTTCCGCCTTTTTTCGCCTCATACATGGCGAGATCCGCTTTCTTCACCAGTTCCGGCACGCTCTCGCCATGGTTGGGAAAGGTGACCACGCCCATGCTCATCGTACAGTAATAGTCCGCATCCTTCAAAAACCAGGGCTTGCTGAATATCTTCTGAATGCCCTCCAGGATCCTGTCAAACTCCTTGTAAGACTCCGGCGACACAACGATGACAAACTCATCCCCGCCCATGCGGTAACAGGTCTTTTCAATCCCAGGGATCCTCTGGAACGCGTGGGAGATGGCTTTGAGCAGCGCGTCGCCGTACTGGTGTCCCAGTCCGTCGTTGATATGCTTGAAATCATCCAGATCCAGGTAAAGAAGCGCGCCGGTCTTCCCCTGTTCCTTCGCCGCATCCACCTGTACCGCCAGATCCCTCTCGCAGCACATCCTGTTATAGAGTCCCGTCAGGAAGTCCGTATAGGCCTGCTGCTCGATCCTGCCCTGATAGCGCTTCTTATCCGTGATATCGTGGAGGGAATACAGCCGTGCCAGACTTCCGTCCACCCAGCGGATCTCGGCGTCGGTGACGTCGTACCACCTGTCCTTTTCTTCATAATAAAATTCTCTGTCCAGATAGGGGTTTCTCTGCCCCCTCTCCTGCATTTTTCTGACGTTCTCGTTCTTTTTCTCCAGGAAAGACTGGAATACGCCGGTCTGAATTTCCTCCCCGAAAGCCTCCCGAAGCATTTTATTCGCAAAGAGCGTCCCATTGGTTTTTCCGTCCTGGACAAATATGCAGACGTTCACATTGTCCAGCACTTCCTCCAGGGATGCCCGGAAACTGATCAGGGAATTTTTCTGTATCCGGCGGACCAGGATATTCTGCAGCACCTTCACCGCATCTGCTGCAAACCGCTCTTCCTCTTCGTCAAAGATGTGGGATTTCCGATGATTCAGGGAAAGGGTCATTCCCCGGCTCCCCTCCTGGGGGCGGATCGGGAACAGCATCACCGCCCGGATCCCGCGGTCGTAAATCTCCCGGTATTCCGGCCGGGTAATTTCATCCGTGTTCACAACTGCCGGCTGCTGCGAGCGCAGGATGGAATAGGTTCGTATTCCGGAAGTCCTGTCAAAGATCGTGGGCTGATTCTCCCCCCGCCACTCACAGATGACGTCCATGTATTTCTCATCGTCCTGCAGCTTAAAGATCTGCGCGGTGTCGAGTCCCAGATAATTTCCCACCATCTCCAGCCAGTCGTTCATGATCTTTTCGATGGGTTCCCGGCTCTCTAAGAGCTGGACGATTTCCGCGGAAGCCGTTACCATCCGGATGCTGCGATCCATCTTCTGGCGTTCATACTGGCTGCGGATGTTCTCCGCCTCTGCGCCGAAGGACTGCAGCTTTCCCTGGAGAAAAGAAATGCTGGCGTCCCGAAGCAGGTCCAGGGCGTCGCCATACGCGCCCTCCGTCATGTTTTCCGGCCGGCATACGATCCAGTAGAGCTCTTTTTCGCCCCTCGCCCGGATCGCCAGCGCGGCGACCTGTCCTCTGCCATCCAGATCTTCCACCGCGAGATCCTCCAAAGACTGCGTTCCCTGGACGCGCTCGAACGCCGCCCGTTCCTGCATGGAGTGCAGATAGCGGTCGTCGCCGGAGATCCGGGTCAGCCTCGTGCCATCGTGATCCAGACAATAGGCGGAAACTCCCGCCACCCTGCAGAACTCGTCCTGAAGCCTCTGTAATTCGCTTTTATCCAGTAATTTCTGTAACGCCATGCAATCTCCCTCTGCCTTGCAGCCCCAGCAATTCAGCCGGCGACGGCCGCAAAGCCGCCCTGACGGGCCTACCCGTTCCCCGCGCCATCCCGGAACCGCGAAACGGCCCCGGCGCGTGCCTTCCACAGCCATACGAAATACACGGGGTACCGGCTCCTTCGACACGCTTCATACAAAGACAGTATAGCACATTTTTCGGACATTGTATAGAAAAAAGGCGCAGGTTTCCGCAAAACCCGCGCCATAAAATCTTATCTTTTTTCTTTATTCGTCCACGCTGTAGTTGGGAGCTTCCTTCGTGATGTGGATGTCGTGAGGATGGCTCTCCTTCAGGGAAGCCGCGGAGATCTTGATAAACCTTCCGTTTTCCCGGAGCTCCTGGATATTGTGGGCGCCGCAGTAACCCATGCCGGACCGCAGGCCGCCCATGAGCTGGAAGACGGTATCCTCCACGCTGCCCTTGTATGCCACACGTCCTTCCACGCCTTCGGGAACCAGCTTCTTGGCGTTCTCCTGGAAGTAGCGGTCCTTGCTGCCGTTCTCCATGGCGGAGATGGAGCCCATGCCGCGGTACACCTTGTATTTTCTTCCCTGGAACAGCTCGTAGTCTCCAGGGCTCTCCTCACAGCCCGCGAACATGCTTCCCATCATGCAGACGCTGCCGCCCGCCGCGATAGCCTTCGTGATGTCGCCGGAATACTTAATGCCTCCGTCGGCAATGATGGGTACGCCGTATTCTTTCGCAACGCTGTAGCAATCCATCACCGCCGTGATCTGGGGAACGCCGATGCCCGCCACCACCCGGGTGGTGCAGATGGAGCCGGGGCCGATGCCGACTTTCACCGCGTCCGCGCCGCTCTCGATCAGGGCGCGGGTGGCGTCGCCGGTGGCCACGTTGCCCGCGATCACGGGAAGCTCAGGGTATTTCTCCTTGATCATCTTCAGGCAGTTCAGCACGTTCTGGGAATGGCCGTGGGCGGAGTCCAGAACCACCACGTCGACCTTCGCCGCAACCAGGGCCGCAACGCGATCCAGCACATTGGCGGAAATTCCCACGGCCGCGCCGCACAGGAGACGCCCCTGGGAATCCTTTGCCGCCAGGGGATATTTCACAGTTTTTTCGATATCTTTGATGGTGATCAGGCCCTTTAAGTTGAAGTCCTTGTCCACGATGGGGAGCTTTTCCTTGCGCGCCTTCGCCAGGATCTGCTTTGCCTCCTCCAGGGTCGTCCCCTCGGGAGCGGTGATCAGCCCCTCGCTGGTCATGGACTCTTTGATCTTCTTCGTAAAGTCCGTCTCGAACTTCAGATCCCGGTTGGTAATGATGCCCACCAGCTTGCGGCCCTCGGTAACGGGCACGCCGGAGATGCGGAATTTTGCCATCAGGGCGTCCGCGTCCGCCAGACTGTGTTCAGGAGTCAGGGAAAAGGGATCTGTGATAACTCCGTTCTCTGAGCGCTTTACCTTGTCCACCTCCTCGGCCTGGGCCTCGATGGACATGTTTTTATGGATGATACCGATACCGCCCTGTCTCGCCATGGCGATGGCCATGCGGTGTTCCGTCACGGTGTCCATGCCGGCGCTCATCATCGGGATGTTCAGCTTGATCGTCTTCGTCAGCCAGGTCGTGAGATCCACCTGATTTGGAATGACCTGCGAGTAGGCGGGCACCAAGAGAACGTCATCAAAGGTAATACCTTCACCAACAATCTGTCCCATTTTCTTTCCTCCTGTGAATTTTTCGTCTCTATGAAATTTTATAATTTTAGATTTTCAAATGAGTTTAACAAAGTTTAACCCGACTGTCAACCCATCAATCCGTAAAAACTTTCCGGGGATTCGCGTTCTTCATGACTTTCAGCATTTCTTCCGAGGGACTAAGCAGGATCCTCTCGCCGCCCTCATAGTAAAAGACATATCTGCGGTCCGGCTTATCCTCATAGCCGATGCTGTAATCTCTGTCTGTGGTCTGACGGTTCTTGTAATTGTCCAACCGGTAGGATTTGATCGGGGCAAAGATCTCCACCCGGTCCATGGAATAGGTTGCCACGCGCTTGCGCCTGGTCTTCGCCATCACCTTGTCCACCACCAGCTCCTTGTCCAGATACAGGTATTCGTATTCGATGTCCGCCAGGGTCCCCACGTAATAGCCGCCATATCCCGCGGCCATGGCGAGGAGCATGCCGATGATCCCCGTTCCAAACATAAATATGGATATTGCGCAAAAAATAGTAACGAAATAAAGGAGCCATTTCAAAAACACAAAGCCCAGGGATCCCTTCGCCTTCACAAGACATTCCACATAATTTTCACTCATACAAACATTCCTTTCTCTCCGCCCGCAGAAGCCTTTCCGATCAAGAAGTAACGGTGGTTTCCCGCCGGACGCGGGTTTCGGGACATATGTCCGCGTCCGGACGCTCTCCCCGTTCTCCACAGGCTCTGATTCTCTCCTTTACGCGATGGTCACCGGGATCTCCGTCACGGTCTTCCCGGTCAGCTTCGCGCTTCTTGCGTCGGGGGCCTGGCCGCCCACATAGAGTTTCACCTCTCCGGACACCTGCAGCACGCCGTTTTCATCATACACGCCAAGGGCTTTCTTCGGGAGATGGATCTTTACGTCCGCGCTCTCCCCCGCCTTCAGATAAAGCTTTTTGATCCCTTTCAGCTGGGCGTTGGGGGTTCCCTCCCGGCAGACCTTCACGTACACCTGCACGGTCTCGCCGCCCGCCATCTTTCCGACATTCTTCACGGTGGCCGTCACGTCCACGCCGTCCTCGCCCACGCGGTCCGTGGAAACCTTTACGCCATTGTATTCAAAATCCGTATAGGACAGGCCGTAGCCGAAGGGATACAGCGCCTCTCCCTGCATATAGCGATACGTCCTGTTCTTCATGCTGTAGTCCGTAAACGCCGGGAGTTCCTCCGTGGAGCGGTAAAAAGTGACCGGAAGCCTTCCCTCGGGGTTCTTTTCCCCGAAAAGGATGTCCGCGATGGCCCTTCCGCCCTGAGCGCCGGGATACCAGCCCTGCAGGATCGCGGGGATGTGCTCGTCCGCCCAGTTCACCGCGAGCGCGCTGCCGGAGAGGAGCACCAGCACCACGGGCTTGCCGAAGGAGGCGATGGTCTCCAGCACATGCTGCTGCAGGCCGGGGAGGTTCAGATTGGGCTTGTCACCGCTGGCAAACTCGTTGCCCTCGTCCCCTTCCTCGCCTTCCAGTCCGGAATCCAGACCCATCACGGCGATGATCACGTCGCTGGCCGCACAGACACCCTTGACCTCGGAGATGCGGTCGTCATCCATGCCAAGGCCCTGGGACTTGGGACGGCAGAGATGGCACCCCTCGCTGGTCAGCACCCTCACGTCGTCTCCCAGGTACTCCTGGATGCCCTCCAGAACGGTCCAGTAGCGGGACGCGGTACCCTCGTAGTTGCCGACCAGGGCGCGTCTGTTGTTGGCGTTGGGCCCGATGACGCCCACGGTCTTAATAGATTTTTTATCCAGAGGGAGAAGGTTGTTCTCATTCTTCAGAAGGACCACGCATTTCTCGGCGGCCTTCCGGTTCAGCTCCTGCATGGGCTTGCTGTCCACAACGGTATATTCGATCTTGTCATAGGGATTCTTCCCCTTCTCGTCAAAGACGCCCAGCTTCATCCTGGTAGTAAAGAGATTTACCAGGGCCTCGTCCAGACGGCTCTCCTTCACCAGCCCCTCCTCCACGGCCTGCTTTAAATAATGGAAGAGATTTCCGCAGTTTAAGTCGCAGCCGTTGTTCATGGCCAGGGCGACGGACTCCACAGGCGTGTCGGTCACATGGTGTCCCTCGTGAAAATCCTTGATGGCCCAACAGTCGCTGGTGACATGCCCGGTAAAGCCCCACTCATCCCTCAGGGTATCCTGGAGCAGGGTCTTGCTCCCGCAGCAGGGCTCCCCATTGGTGCGGTTGTAAGCGCCCATGACAGCCTCCACGCCGGCCTCCTGCACGCAGGCCTGGAACGCGGGCAGATAGGTCTCCGCCATGTCCTGTTTGCTGGCGATGGCGTCAAAGCTGTGACGAATGTCCTCGGGACCGCTGTGGACGGCAAAATGCTTCGCGCAGGCCGCAGCCTTTAAGTAATTCTCATCATGGCCCTGGATGCCCTGCACAAAGCGGACGCCCAGACGGGAGGTCAGATAAGGGTCCTCCCCGAAAGTCTCATGGCCTCTGCCCCAGCGGGGATCCCGGAAAATGTTCACGTTCGGCGACCAGAAGGTCAGTCCCTTATAGATATCCGTGTCATCGTACTCCTGCTGCATATTGAACTTCGCGCGGCCTTCTGTAGAAATGGCGTCCGCAACCTCCTCCAGGAAGTCCTCGTCAAAGGTGGCCGCCAGGCCGATGGACTGGGGGAACACCGTCGCAACGCCCGCCCGGGCCACCCCGTGCAACGCCTCGTTCCACCAGTTATAGGCCTTGATCCCCAGCCGCTCGATGGCGGGGGCCCAGTTTAAGGTCTGCTCTACTTTTTCCTCCAGAGTCATCTGCTCCACCAGTTTCCTGGCGCGCTCCCGGTACTCCTGGATCTTTTCTTTGTTCTTAGCGATCTCCATAACATAACCCTCCGTGTTCTGATCTGTTTGCATGCAGCGTCTAAAACAACCGCCTATGATATCCAGTGTAGTACAACCCCCGGCTTTTCACAAGGTTTTTCTTGCCAAATAGATGGGAAATTTTGCTAAAACAGTTTATATTTCAGCCGCGAAGCGGCGGAAAAGCGCGTCACTCCTCCATAATCCCAAACTGCTCTTTCGCCTCCCTGCCCCGCCGTCTCAGATCCTCCAGAAGCCCCAGGGAGGACATCCTCGCCGCACCCTCGCCCCAGATGATCATCTGCTCCAGGCCGTCGGAGGTGGCCACCGTCACCCGGCAGCGGGAGGCGATCTTGTGGACGGTCTTTTCGATATACTGATCCGCCGTCTCCGCCTCCTTGGTATAGACGACATAGATATTGTTGACCTTCTGGACGGACCCCGGGTTGCCCCTGACCTTATAGGCGTCGTACACCAGGATCAGCGTGCCCCCGATATAACCCTGGTAATTGCACATCTCGTCTGTCAGTCTGTCCCTGGCGCTGTCGATGTTGACCTTCGAGAGCTCCCGCAGCTCCGGCCAGGAAAAGATCACATTATAGCCGTCCACGAGAAGGCAGTCTTCTTTTTCCTCCGAAGCTTTCCGATTCCCTTTTCCCACAGCGCTTTTCTGAATACCGCCGTCTGCCGGCGCGGCGTCAGCCTGTCCGGAGACTGTCTGACCGGCATACGCCTCCTCCCGCCGGTTCCCACGGTGATACCTCCGATACCCTCTGCGGTCGGACTCCTTCCGGTTCTGGTTTTTACGGCCCTGGGCGAAGATGGCGTCGATCTCCTCCTGGCTGATATACCGTTCAGAGGGATCCCGGTAGGGACTTTTCTCCGGCTTTGGGATCTCCCCGACGGCTTTCTCCCCGGCAGCCTGCTCCAGCATCCCTTTCAGATCTCCGGCGGAGAAACCTTCGGTTCCTTCCTGCCCTTCTCCCTCCTGCTGCCGGATCCGCTCCTGCCAGCGCCTCGCCGCCTCTAAAAAGTCTTCCCGGAGAGGGAGATGGGCGTAGTCCGGCACGCGCTCCCAAGGCACCACAAAGCCAGCTCCGTGGGCGCAGAATACGGAGGACGCCGGGTTTTCCGTGTCCGCCTCCGGGTCGTAAGCGATATCCCGGATCACCTGCTCTGCCTCCCGGCAGGGCTCATATCCCCCGGGGACGCAGGTCAGCCGCCCCATTCCCTTCGTGTAGGAGACCACTTCCCTCTGGTAATCCCGCATGGCCGCCACCGGCGCGACCCCTTTCAGAACCGTGACGCCGCCTTCCGTCTGAGGCGGTTCAAACCTTCCCCCCATCCGCTGCACATCCGTCATGGCCCGTCCCAGGCACTCCGTCGGCATATCGATAGAAAAGGAAAAGACGGGCTCCAGAAGGACGCTTTTCCCGCTGCGAAGTCCCTGGCGCAGGGCCCGGCAGGCCGCCTGGCGGAAATCCCCGCCCTCGGTGTGCTTTAGGTGGACCCGTCCCGCCACCAGACTGACCCTAAGATCCGTGACCTCCGAGCCGGTGAGCACTCCCGCATGGGATCTCTCTTCTAAATTGGACAGGATCAGCCGCTGCCAGTTCCGGTCCAGCTCGTCCTCGCTGAGATAGGAGGCAAACTGCAGCCCGCTCCCCCGCTCTCCCGGCTCGATCAAGAGCTGCACCTCCGCGTAGTGCCGCAGGGGTTCGAAATGCCCCACGCCCAGCACGGGCTCCGCCAGAGTCTCCTTATACACGATGCTGCCGTTCTCAAACTCTACCTCCAGGCCCAGACGCTCCGCCATAAGGTTCTTTAGGATCTCGATCTGGACCTCCCCCATAACCTGCACATGGATCTCCTTCAAAGATTCCTTCCAGACGACGTGCAGCAGGGGTTCTTCCTCCTCCAGCTTCCGCATCTGTCCCAGGACCGTCACGGGATCGCTCCCCTCCGGCAGCTTTAAGCCGTATGTCAGGACCGGCTCCAGGCTGGGCAGACTATTCTCGCTCTCATATCCCAGCCCCTGCCCTGCAAAGGTCTTCGAAAGCCCGGTGACGGCGCAGATCCCGCCCGCCATGACCCGGAGCACCGTCTGGAACTGAGCGCCGTTGTAAATCCGAAGCTGGTCCGCCTTTTCCTCCCAGACGTCCTCTCCGAAAGCGCTCTTTTCGTTGCCCACCACCTGCTTTGCGGCAAGGCTCCCTCCGGTGACTTTTAAGTGCGTCAGGCGGTTTCCCTGCCTGTCCCGGGAGATCTTTATGACCCTGGCTCCAAATTCCTCCGGATACTCCGGGGAGAGCGTGTACCTCACAAGTCCGTCCAGAAGTTCCTCCACGCCCCAGAGCCGCAGGGCGGAACCGAAATAGACCGGGAACACCTCCCGGGATGCCACCGCCTCCGCGACGGTCCCCGGACCGATCTCCCCGGTCTCTAAATATTCCTCCAACAGAGCCTCACCGCACAGGGCAAGGTCATCATAAAATACGCCGGGAGACGGGGAACCGCTCGAGAAATCCACGCAGGACTCGTCCAGCTTTTCCCTCAGTTCTCCAAGGAGCGCCTCTCTGTCCGTCCCCTCCTGGTCCATCTTGTTTACAAAGAGAAAGGTGGGGATCCCATAGCGCCTTAACAACCCCCAGAGCGTCCGGGTATGCCCCTGCACGCCGTCCGCCCCGCTGATAACCAGGACCGCGTAGTCCAAAACCTGGAGAGTCCTCTCCATCTCCCCGGAAAAATCCACATGCCCCGGCGTGTCCAGGATCGTGATCTCCGTATCCTTCCATGCAAAGTGCGCCTGTTTGGAGAATATGGTGATCCCCCGGTCCCTCTCCTGAGCAAAATTGTCCAGGAAGGCGTCCTGGTGGTCCACCCGGCCCAGCTCCCGCAGGACTCCGCTTTTATACAAAAAGGCCTCCGCCAGGGTCGTCTTCCCCGCGTCCACATGGGCCAGTATTCCGATCACACGGCGGTTCTCATACATGGTGAAACTCTCCTGATCCTTCTGAAAAATTCCTATCTCTCATCTTCTGACTGACTACAGAAAATTTCAACATTTCTATATATGGTAACTCTCTATATATTTTTCAGCTTTATCCCTGCTCATCCCATAATACCGGCACAACTTCTCCAGGATCTCTTCCCGCGGCTTTCCCTGATCCAGATTATCCTGAATCAGACCGCTGATTCCTTCTTCTCTTTCATCCTGAAGCATCTCAGTCAATGCCTTGCACATATCAACCTTCCCGTCCTTTCTGTGATATTTCTTTACGGAAATCAGCTCCCTGGCATCCGTGTAGGCCATCGCCATATCGTACGCGCTCTCGTCCATGTTCTGAAATGCCGCGTCCTCTTCCACCAGTTTCCGCAGGCCGTTTTTGTCCTCGGACATTCGGATAAAGTCAAAAATCTCCTGCTTTTCTTAAAAAATTGGTGATTGTAAGCATAGATTTTCAGATCTTCAGAATATCACAGACAAAAGACAAAACTTATGCTCGCTTATTATCCTAGCACATCTCCACGCCGAATGCAATGTCAAAATTTCCGATCTAATCAATTTTATCATCCGGATCATACCACATTTCAAAATCATCCTCCTCGTCGCTGACAGCAACCTTGTCTTCCAAGAAAATACTCTTCAATTCCTTACCGTCTTTACGGGGAATACTGAATTCCGTCACCACTTCCTGTTTCTCCGTGTCAACCAGGATGATGGACATATACGTATTGACCCGCGCATGACCGAGCAGATCTTTAAGCAATGCGAAGGCCTCAGAATCTACGCATACAAAAGTCGTTTTTATATCTTTCAGGCTCTCCGGCTCCCATGCATCCTGCAAAAACAAGGCAGCATACCTATCCATCGTCATTCTGATGAACATCTTTTTCTCCCTGCGAAGCTGTTCCTCATCATCGCTTCGGAATCTCTTGCTGATCACCACAAAATTCCAGTACCTTGGCTCATAACCCTGAATACGAATGGCAAATGCGCTATACTGTATCAAACCGAACCTGCTTTTCGACAATTCATCAAACGGCAGACATGGGAAAAACTGAAGCATATGACCTCTTGCGTAAAGCTCCTGCATGATCGTATTTTCAACTTTCGCTCCCAGTTCCATCCGGCTCTCAGGAGGTTCCATGAAATGATTGCCCGCCGGATTCCTCTTCTCCTGTCGGTCTTTCGGAAGCATTCCGTTTGCCCGCATAACCGATTCATAATCGACCCGCTCCTTATCAGAGGCATTTTTTACGATCGCCTGAACCAGTTCCACCGACAAGGGTTTCGTAATTTTGTGATTTACTATCCTCGATAATGTTGAAGCACTGACGCCGCAAGCGTTTGCAAATTGCGCCATGGTTCGTTCCGGACCCTTTGCAAGATTCACATACGCTGCCAGCTGCATCTTGTCCGGAACATACGCTTCCACATATTCGCGGTTCATATCATTTCTTTCATGATTTCTTTCTGTCATCCCTCTTTATTCTCCATTTCCGTTTTATCATATTTGTTTTCATTTGTTTGCAATACTGTTTTCAATATTCTGTGATTACAATATTATCACATTGCGATTTGATTATCATCCATTTTTTAAAGAATATCTTATAAAAAATGCAAACCGCTTTTCAGGTAGTCCGCACTTCCCGAGTTTGCCGCTTGACAGCTAATTCTAATTAATTTTTTTCCTTATTTTGCAAGGTTTTCCTTGCTTTTTT
>CANQEV010000024.1 GCA_947595925.1 uncultured Acetatifactor sp.
AGAAAGGTAATATAAGATCAGAAAGAGGCCTCATAAGGAAAAACAGGAAAAGTGCCAACGAGTACTTGACACAAACAAAATGGATTGGGGGATTGATTTTTAGAACGCTTCTTGCTATACTAAGGTTGATGATGCAGAAGGAGGTATCCTTTATGGAAGTAATGCTTCTTTTGGGCGGCGGTCTTTTGATCGTGATTATAGCGGTGATTATCGCGGCTGTAAGTTCTGTAGTCAGCGCGGTGGCGGCGGAGGATGACGCGGAGGAATAACGGTTCCCCACGTCATCTTTTTTGCATTTTGCGCTGCATCCCGCCCTTTTCCCTATTGATCGTCCAGCGCCGCCATGGCGGCCATTCTCAGCTTTCTGACCACCGGCATCGTCCAGGTATCCCCCCTCTGGATGAAGTACAAAAATACCAGTTCGTCCTTGGGATCCATGACCACGTAATTCCCGGTCCAGCCGTCCCAGCCGAAGGTCCCCATGTTCCCGGCCACCCCTTCTTTCGCGGGATCCACAAGGGTCCTCATCAGGCATCCGTACCCGTAACCTGCAAGGCTGTCCCAGGAAAAGCTTGACTTCTGTTTTTCGGTCAAGGCGTCCCTGGTCATAAACTCCACCGTTCTGCTGCCCAGGATCCGTCTTCCCCGATAAACGCCCCCGTTTACCAGCATGGACGCAAAATGACCATAGTCGTCCAGGGTGGACACCAGCCCCGCGCCGCCGGACTCAAAGGCCACGTCTTCCCCATAATATACGCCGAGATGGCAGTCCAGGGAGGGAGCCACCCTGCCCAGCTCCTGATTCCAGAGGTAGATCTGGGCGAAACGGCTTTTCTTTTCCTCCGGCACAAAGAATCCGGTGTCCGGCATATCCAGAGGTTCCAAAATTTCTCTCCTTAAAAATTCCCCGAACCGCATCCCGGACACGCTCTCCACCACGGCTCCCAGCACGTCCGCGGAGAGGCCGTACATCCACTTCTCCCCCGGATGAAAACACAGCGGCACTTTTGCGATCTCCTTCACATAGTCCCTGGTGGTGACCGTCTCCCCGGCCAATCTGCGTCCGATCAGTTCCCCGAACAGTTTTCCGATCCTTCTGCCCGGCTCATGGGAATCGTCGGGATAGGGGATACCGGATGTCATGCTGAGCAGGTCCAGAATCCGGATGGAGCGGCTTGCCGGAACGATTTCTCCGTTTTCCTGCCATACCATCGGATCTCTAAACTCCGGGAGATACCTGTCTACCGGGTCCATAAGGTCGATCTCTCCCCGCTCCGCAAGGATCATCACCGCGACCGCCGTAACGGGTTTCGTCATGGAAAAGAGACGGATGATCGTGTCTCTCTGCATAGGAATCCGGTTCTCCACGTCCGCCATCCCATAGGCTCCAAAATAAAGCTCCTCCCCTTTGTGCAGCACCAGCGCGCTGACGCCGGGGACCCGGCCTTCTTCCACTTCGCGGCGAAGGATCTCTCCCGCCGTCTGTCTGTATCGATCTGCCGATCCACCCATATCTTTTTTCCTCTCTGCGTTTTTTGATTTCATTATACCCGGATCCGTTTCCAAAAGCAATTAAACAATAAAATATCACAAATGCGTTGACACAGTTTTTGATTACAGATAAAATAAACATATATATCGCGTTTTGTCACTTGAGGTATCCTTATGAGCGTGGAAAATCCAAACAATGCTTTGACAGAGTCCATAGACTCCCTCCTTGCGTCCATCGAAGGGGTATATCAGAAAGAGATGCAGAAAGCCCCCATGATGGTGCTTTCCGCAGGGGACGCCTTTGCAGGGGATATGTCCTCCGCAGAGGAGCTGGAGGCCGCGGGCTTTAATGAGCCGCAGATCTCCGAAATCTCCCTGGGGCTGGAGATGGGCGTACCTGTGGAAAGGTATGCCCGGCTGGGCTATACCTGGAAGCAGATGCAGGAAATCCGACTGGGCCTTCACGCCGGACTGGATACAACGGTCTATGAAAATCCGCTTTACAGCGTGGATCAGATGCGGGAGCTTCGAATGGGGATGCTCGGTCATGTGAATGTGTCCCTCTACGCGAACCTGGTGTTTTCCGCAACGGACATGCACCGGATACGCATGGAATTGTCCGAGGCCAGGTACCGCAGCGATCCCACAGGATACGGATACCGTTTTACCGATGAGAACAGCGGCCTGATCATCCGCGTCAGCGACGACTGCATGGACGCCTTTATCACGCTGCCTGGGAATGTCACAGGGCGTTTCAGCGCGAACCGGCTCACCAAGATTCTCCGGCAGCACGAGATCACTTTCGGGCTCCTGCCCCTGGAACTGGAACGTTTCAGCAGGGACTGTCCCCGGGACACGGAGGTCAAGATCGCCCACGGCATAAAGCCCGTGCTGGGATATGACGGCCACTATGAATACTATTTCAATACTAACCTAGGAGGCGCTCCCCAGGTCAACGCAGACGGCAGCGTCAATTATGCTTCCGTGAAGGTGACGGAAAGCGTCACGGCGGGGCAGGAGCTGGCGGCGTACATCCCTCCCAAGGACGGCGTCACGGGGCATACGGTCACCGGCATCGTCATAAAATCCGACGAGGGCCAACAGCTCCCGCCCCTCACAGGCGCGGGAATCCGTTTTGATCCTTTGACGAACGTTTATACGGCGGAGTATTCCGGGAACGTAACCCTCCAGGAAGACACCTACTCCCTGAATGTCCGGAAGTCCTTTACCATCCACGGCAACGCCACCCGCTTTACCGGGAACATGGAATATGACGGCACTGTCATCATCACCGGGGACGCTCTGAACATGGCGCATATCAAGGCCACCGGCGATATCATTATCAACGGCGTCGTCGGGGAAGCCGAGCTGTACGCCGGTCACAATATCATGATCCGCGGAGGCGCGAACTGCGGCGGAAAGGGCATGATCCATGCCGACGGAAGCATCACCGGAAACTACTTCGAGTCCGCAAACCTGAAAGCCGGAGGCTCCATCGAGGGCAATTATTTTCTCGGGTGCTCCATCGAATCGGAAGACGTCGTCACTGCCAGAGGGAGGAACTCCCTGATACAGGGCTGCCAGCTCAGGGCGGTTCTGGGCGTGGAGGCCCGTTATTTCCGCACGGCCGGCGGATCCAAAACAAGCGTCGAAGTCGGCAGTACCGCGGAGCTGAACGTCAGGAAGCTGGAACTTGCGAAGGAAATGAACCACGTCTCCCAGGAAATCGAAAAGCTTTCGGAGGGCAGAAATAAACTGGTCCAGCTCTTTGGCCTGGAACTGGCGGAGAGCCGCCCCATATACCAGAAGACCAGCCTCGCGATGGAACAGTCTGAGAAGCGCCTGGAACATCTGCAGTTGGAAATGGACCATCTGGAGGAGACCATCGGCAAGGCTTCCAAAGCATTCATCAACATTCAGACCGTAATGGAGGCCGGCGTCCGGGTCGTAGTAAACGGGAAGCAGAAAATATTGGATAAAGATCTTAAATTTTATCGGATGACATTCGAAAATTTCCCCATTGAGGAGGAATAGCACCGTATGAGCGAAAAGAGTATATTGGTTATAGACAGCGACGAAGTCAGCCAGGAAGTTCTCCGGCACATGTTCGAAACGGAATATACGATGCTGACGGCCAAGGACGCCAAGGAGGGCATCGCCCTTATCGTCCAGCACATGCAGAATCTCGCCGCCATCATCATGAACCTGGTCCTTCCGGGGATGAACGGCTATCAGTTCCTGCAGCTCCTGCACAGCAAAAAGATTTCCGAGAAAATCCCCATCATCCTGGTGACTTCCCAGAAGAACACCCAGATTGAGCTTGCGTGCTATTCCCTGGGCGTCGCCACCATCATCTCCAAACCCTTCGTCGCCCAGACCATCCGTCTGCAGGTGACCCGCACCATCGAGGTAACCCAGAAGGCCGAGAGCCTCGCCAATGCGGTCCAGAGCGCAAAGACCGAACTGAGCGACCAGCAGAAACGCATGGAGCTCTACTATGACCGCCTTCTGGAAGCCATCAGCAACATGATCGAGTTCCGCAGCCAGGAGTCCGGCGACCATGTAAAGCATATCAAGGGAATTACCAGGATCCTGGCAAACACCTACATGAAACTGTATCCTGAAAAAGGACTTACCCCGGAAAAGATCAATCTGATCGTGCGGTCCTCCGCGCTCCACGACATCGGCAAGATCGTCATACCGGAAAACATCCTCTTAAAACCCGGCCGCCTTACGGAGGAAGAGCGCACCGTCATAAAGAGCCACACCACAAAAGGCTGTGAAATTCTGAACTTCTTAAAAGATGTGGAAGACGCGGAAGAACATCAGGTGTCTTACGATATCTGCCGCTACCACCATGAGCGCTACGACGGCAGCGGCTATCCGGACGGTCTCCAGGGGGACGAGATTCCCCTCTGCGCCCAGTTTGTCTCCATCGCGGACGTCTACGACGCCCTGGTCAGCGAGCGTACCTACAAAAAGGCCTATGACCGCGACATAGCTTTCGAAATGATCCTGAACGGCGAGTGCGGGGCCTTTGCGCCGGAGCTGCTGACCTGTCTGAAGACTTCCCGATTCGAGATAGAAGATCTCTTTGACGCCATATAAGAAAAACCCGGCCGGAAGTCACAAAACTTCCAAGACCGGGTTTCTTTTTGCTTTTATAGCCGCTCCCGTTAATTTTCCAGCGTTACTTCGAGCTGTACCACGCTCTTGGGAGGAAGCGTAAAGCTCAGCTTTTCTCCGCTGACGGTCACCCCGCTAAAGTCCGCGGTCTGAACGGTCTCGGGCGCGTCGAAGGTATTGTGGGCGTCCATGGCGCCGGTGAGGATCTTCCCCTGCACCGACTTTGCGGCGCTCTGGCCCAGGATCACCTCCATGGCCTCGCCATCCTTTAACGAGAGGTTCGTCAGGGTGATATAGAGCCTGCCATCCTTGTCCATGGAGACGGACTCCGTGATCTTCTGGGCTTTGATCTTTTCCGTTCCCACCATCTCGTGCTCCATGGTGGAGTCAACCAGTTCATTCCCCTGGTGCACCTTGTACAGGTTGAATACGTGCCAGGTCGGGGTCTTGATCATCTTAGGCCCTTCCGTCAGGATCACGGCCTGGAGCACGTTCACCATCTGGGCGATGTTCGCCATCTTCACGCGGTCGCAGTGCTTGTTAAAGAGATTCAGGTTGATGCCCGCCACCAGGGCGTCGCGGATGGTGTTCTGCTGGTAGAGGAAGCCGGGGTTCGTTCCGGGCTCCACGTCGTACCAGGTCCCCCATTCGTCCACGATCATGCCGATCTTCTTCTCCGGGTCAAACTGATCCATGATGGCGCCGTGGCGTTTCAACAGCGTCTCCATATACATGGTCTTTTCCATGGTGCTGTACCAGTCTTCCTCCGAGAAGCCGGTGGCCTGGCCCTTGTGCTCCCAGTTGCCGTAGGGTACGGTATAATAATGAAGGGAAAGGCCGTTCATGAAGCCGTTGCCGTGGTCAAAGCAGGTGTCCAGGACGCCCTTGGTCCAGGAATAATCGTCCCCGTTGGCTCCACAGCATACCTTAAAAATGGGATGCTCGTTATCGTAGTTCCGCACATAGGTCTGGTATCTGCGGTAGAGGTCGCCGTAGTAGGAGGGGCGCATGTTTCCGCCACAGCCCCAGTTCTCGTTGCCCACGCCGAAATAATCTACCTTCCAGGGCTCCGCGTGACCGTTCGCAGCCCGCAGGTCCGCCATGGGGGACACCCCGTTAAAGGTCATGTACTCCACCCATTCGCTCATCTCCTGCACGGTTCCGCTTCCCACGTTGCCGTTCACATAGGTCTTACAGCCCAGCTGACGGCAGAGCTCCATAAATTCGTGGGTTCCAAAACTGTTGTCCTCCACCACGCCGCCCCAGTGGGTGTTGATCATCTTCTTGCGCTTCTCCTTCGGGCCGATGCCGTCCTTCCAGTGGTACTCATCCGCAAAACATCCGCCCGGCCAGCGCAGCACGGGAACCTGGATCTCCTTCAGCGCCTCCACAACGTCCGTGCGCATACCGTTCACGTTCGGAATGTCTGAATTTTCCCCTACATAGATCCCCTCGTAGATACATCTTCCCAGATGTTCGGAAAAATGCCCCTGAAGCTCCGGATTGATATGTCCCTTCTTCACTTCCGGGTTCACATATAATTTTGCCATTGAATCGCCTCCCATATGTTTTCTTTCTATGTTACCCTGTTCCGCCCATAAAGAAAATGTATTTTTCTTTTCACTTTCCAGAGTATATTGTCAAAAAAACTGCCCCAGGCGGTATTCCCGTCTGAGGCAGCAATCTCTCTTGACCTTTGTGACGGCCAGACTTCCCTATGATGTCCGGATCCTCAGTCCCGGAGCGTCCCGCAAGGCTTACGCCCAGGGATTCTCGGTGGGATAAGGAAGGGACTTGGGCTGGTTGTAGTCCAGATCCTCGATGGGCACGCCGATGTACTTGAATACCTCGAACAGAGCCTTTCCGAAGTGGCCGAAGGCAACCGCGCCGTGATGAGGATAATTCTTCTCGATCAGCACATGACGGTAGAAACGTCCCATCTCGGGAATCGCGAACACGCCAATGGCACCGAAGGACTTCGTGCGGACATTCAGAACCTCGCCCTGTGCGATGTAAGCGCGCAGCTTGCAGTCAGCGGTGGACTGCAGGCGGTAGAAGGTGATCTCGCCGGGAGCGATGTCGCCCTCCAGAGTTCCGTTGGTCACCTCTACGGGCAGGGAACGCGCCATGATCTTCTGGTTTCTCATCTCGCAGAACGCCAGCTTCTTGGAGCAGGTGTTGCCGCAGTGGAAGCCCATGAAGGTATCCTTGTGCGTATAGTTGAACTTGCCCTCGATGGACTCCTTATACATATCGGCGGGCACGGAGTTGTTGATATCCAGCAGGGTCACGGCGTCTGCGCTCACGCAGGTACCGATGAACTCGGACAGGCAGCCGTAGATATCCACTTCACAGGATACGGGGATGCCCATACCGGTGAGACGGCTGTTTACATAGCAGGGCACGAAGCCGAACTGGGTCTGGAATGCAGGCCAGCACTTTCCGGCGATAGCCACATACTTTCTGTATCCTCTGTGAGCCTCCACCCAATCCAGCAGGGTCAGCTCGTACTGAGCCAGCTTCTCCAGAACCTCGGGCTTCTTGTTTCCTGCGCCAAGTTCCTCTGCCATCTCCTTTACCTTTGCAGGGATCCTCTCGTCTCCGGCGTGCTTGTTGAACGCCTCGAACAGATCCAGCTCGGAGTTCTCCTCAATCTCAACGCCCAGGTTGTAAAGCTGCTTGATGGGCGCGTTGCAGGCCAGGAAGTTCAGAGGTCTGGGGCCAAAGGAAATGATCTTCAGGTCGCTCAGTCCGATGATGGCTCTCGCGATAGGCACGAACTCGTTGATCATGTCGGCGCACTCCTCGGCGGTCCCTACGGGATACTCGGGGATGTATGCCTTGATGTTGCGGAGCTTTAAGTTGTAGCTTGCGTTCAGCATGCCGCAGTATGCGTCGCCGCGGCCGTCCATCAGATCGCCCTGGCTCTCCTCAGCGGCAGCGACAAAGATGGAAGGTCCGTCAAAGTGCTTTGCCAGCAGGGTTTCAGAGATCTCGGGACCGAAGTTTCCGAGGTACACGCAGAGCGCGTTACAACCCGCCTTCTTTACATCCTCCAGAGCCTGAACCATGTGGATCTCGCTCTCCACGATGCAGATAGGGCACTCATAAATATCCGCTGCGCCGTACTTCTCGGTATAAGCCTTTACCAGCGCCTTTCTTCTGTTTACGGACAGACTCTCGGGGAAGCAGTCACGGCTGACAGCTACGATACCGATCTTTACCTGGGGTAAATTGTTCATGTTGTCGATTCCTCCTTAAAATGATGTTGTTTTGTTTTATCAGTAACCGCCCGGGAATCCCGGACGGTTTCCCTTCAATCGCTTTTGCGAACGCCCTAAAGGAACGCCGCCTTCTTACTGTCCTGGGAACCGGACCGCTTGCTTTATGGCCGGATCCTTCGTTTTACAGGAACCAAACCGCTTGCTTCGCGGCCGGATCCTCCGTTTTTACAGGCTCAGGTTCTCACCCTTCAGGCCAAGGAAGCTTCCCTCGTCAAGGCCGCCCTCCGCATGGCCGATGAGCCACTTGTTCACCGCGGTGATCAGAGCGTCCTCGCTGGGGGCCGTGCCGTCCGCGTTCACCTTCGCGTGAGGAGTCTTCAGGGGATAGTTCGTCCCCTTGGGAAGTACGATGGCCACCTGGAATCCGGCGCCGTCCACGCCGCAGGGCGCATAGTGCAGGGTCGTCGCGAACACTTCCACAGCGGTTCCCGCAGGCACCAGAAACGCCTTTACCTTCGAGGTGTCGTAAGTGAAATCGGGCTCTACGTCCGCCATGAGGCCCAGCATCAGGATCGCGTCGGTAGCCGCCACATTGATCTCGGAATCCCGATGATACTCCAGGGCGTTCAGCAGCTTGTTGTGACCGTTGCAGTAGCCGATCTGAATGGGCATCTCGCCGTAGGTGGTCTCGCTTAAAGCCTTCGTCGCGGAAGTCGCCTCCAGGGAAGCCACGCTGGGCTCATACACGACGCCCTCGGGAACCTCCGTCTTCTTCAGCGCCTCCACCAGGGGAGCCAGATCTACATTGTTGATCACACGGCCGTACTTGCGGAACTCGGGATCGTTTACGGAATAAATCTTCATGACTGCCTTTCCTTTCTGCAAACAATTTGCTGTGATTTTTTCTCTGCACAGGGGAGCATCCCGCGCATCTTACTGGATCTTGTCGAACACGGGCTTGCAGGCGGGATAGATCTCCTTAAACTGCGCGTAGCGTGCCTCGTACTTTGCAACCAGCTCGGGATCGGGCTCCACGGTATCCACGATCTTTACGACCTTCGCCGCGATCTCTTCCACGGATTTATATTCGCCGCAGGCAACGGCCGCCAGCATGGCACCGCCCATTGCGGGACCCTCCTCGGACTCGATCACGTCAACCTTCAGATTCAGGATGTTGGCGATCATCTTTTTCCACAGGGGGCTCTTCGCGCCGCCGCCGCAGATCTTCGTCCGCTCCAGCCTGATGCCCAGGGACTTAGCGACCTCCAGGGAATCGCGGAGCGCGAAGGCAACGCCCTCCAGCACCGCCTGGGTCATGTCCGCCCGGGTGGTATCCATGGTCATGCCGATGAAAGTCGCCCTGGCGTTGGGGTTGTTGTGAGGGGAGCGCTCTCCCATCAGGTAGGGCAGGAAATAAACATGGTTCTCGCCCAGCTTCTCGATCTGCTTCTGCTCCGCCGCGTAATCCTTCGTGCCGATGATCTCGTCCATCCACCACTTGTTGCAGGAAGCCGCGCTGAGCATGCATCCCATCAGGTGATAGCTGCCGTCCGCATGGGCAAAGGAGTGAAGCGCGTTGTACTTATCCACGCCGAACTTCTTTGAAGAGATGAAGATCGTGCCGCTGGTTCCCAGGGAAATGTTGCACATATTGTCGCCCACGGTCCCGGTTCCCACGGCAGCCGCCGCATTGTCTCCGGCCCCCGCCGCCACGACGGTATTTGCAGGGATCCCCAGCTCCGCCGCGATCTCCGGCAGCACCGTTCCCACGGCCTCATAGCTCTCATAGCACTTCGCCAGCTGGCTCTCTTTAATGCCGCAGATCTCGCACATCTCCTTGGACCATCTGCGGTTCTTCACGTCGAACAGAAGCATGCCGGAGGCGTCGGACACATCCGTGCAGTGTACGCCCGTGAGCTTGTACGCGATGTAATCCTTCGGGAGCATGATCTTCTCGATCTTTGCGAAGTTCTCAGGCTCCTTGTTCTTCACCCAGAGGACCTTGGGCGCCGTAAATCCGGTAAAGGAAATGTTCGCGGTGTACTCGCTCAGCTTTTCCTTTCCGATCACATTGTTTAAGTAGTCGCACTCCTCGTAAGTCCTTCCGTCGTTCCAAAGGATCGCGGGACGGATCACATTGTCGTCCTTGTCCAGGATCACGAGTCCGTGCATCTGGCCGCCGAAGCTGATCCCGGCCACCTGGGACTTGTCCGCGTCCTTTATCAGTTCCTTGATCCCGGCCACCGTCTGCTCCCACCAGTCCTCGGGCTTCTGCTCGGACCAGCCGGGATGCGGGAAGTACAAAGGATACTCCCGGGAAACGATGTTCCGGATCTTTCCCTCACTGTCCATCAGCAGAAGCTTGACAGCGGAAGTTCCCAGATCCACACCAATATAAAGCATATCTTCCTCCTTCTCCCTGTCCGCTGATATCCTGCATTTTGCACAACAGGGTTGTATCTATTATAAAATTTTTTGTGATAAAACACAAGGGATTTTACAAAAAAAGTACCGCGCAATATATCAGTTCCGCCCCGTCGCGCCGGCCGCCCATACGCAAGCCCGCGCCGCGCCCTCATCCATAAAACGGGTTTCCTAAGACGCATCGATTCCGCAAACATTCGTACCGGCATGATCTTTGCTCGAAAGCCTGCGGCCCAAGGCGGGCTGAACTGTCTAATAGTATAGCATCTTTCCTAAAAAAACAGCTACTTGAAAATTGCCATGGGCATGGAAAATATTGCGGGAAAGAGATTTTTAAAAAGTTATTCGCATTTTGTGGATAACGCGTCGTTTTTTGTGGATTACTATCCACATTTATTATAGAAACAAGACGGGTTATCCACAACTTTAAAAAAATCTCCCGACACACTTGTCAGATACAATATATTGTACTATAATAGCGTATAGAACACCATTATCTAGTTTATGATCTGTTGAAATAGACCTAAAAAGTTTTTTCTGTCACATTTTAACAAACATCCTGTCAGGTCACACCCGGGAGACAAAAGATAAGATGAATCATTCCGATCCCAATCGAAACGCCTATATGCTCTGCGGTTCCCTTGCAAAACGCGGATATCTGCGCTGGTGGCACTCCTTCCGGGGAGTCAGCCGGGAGACGGGAACCGCCCGTTCTTTCTTTGTGGAATATCTAATCCTGAATCCGGTTCCCGGAAAACCCAAGAAGGGCCATAAGCCGGCACCCTCTTATGTACGCGTCACTGCCGGAAGCTACCCCGTGGAAGACCCCTCCCTGCCGGGCATCAGGCTTTGCTCCTATTACCCTATCAGCGCCGCCCGCTACGCCCGCAAACCCCTCTTTTTCCAGGTGGAAGAAAACCGGCTCAGCGAGTACCGCATCTCCGGCTTCGTGGACGTCACCAGGCAGGAAGTGCTTCAGTCCCAGTCTTCCGACGCGGGCGTCATGGAGTGGGATCTGGAGCTGAACAAATCCCTGTCCTGCCACACGGGCATCATCGCCTCTCCCCTGTTCTGTGCCTTAAACGCCCTGGACAGCTTCTTCCACGGCGAGGGGATCCGCACGGAATATCGGGGGAGCGTCGTCCTAAACGGCGAGAATTTCGACGTCAGCCCCGAGGAATCCTTCGGTTACGCGGATAAACACTGGGGGAGCAATTACAACAGTCCCTGGCTGCAGCTTTCTTCCTGCTGCCTGTACAGCCAGCGTTTCGGCAGACTCTTAAAAAGCTCCGCTTTGGCCGTGGACGGGTGCTGCCCCAGATTCTTATTCTTTCGCTTAAAACCCCGGCTCATGCTGCAGCTGACCTATCGGGGAGAAGACTTCTGCTTTTCCTTTGCCAGGCCTTTTACCCTCTCCCGGCTGAAATGGTGCACCCGTGAGAACCGAAAGCGCTTCTCCTGGCAGGTCAAGGCCCAGAACATAAACTCCGTGGTAAAACTCTCTATGGAGTGTCCGAAAGACGCCATGCTCTTTCTGCACTATGACAATCCCGGCGACGCTCCGGCCGGGACCGGAAAAAAACTGCCTCCCCTCTGGTCCGGCGGCGAGGGACTCGGCACCATCGATCTCTACCGGATCACAGCGGACGGCCGGGAATGGGTGGATACCCTGACCATCCGCCATGCGCTGTGCGAGTTTCAAAGGGCAGACAGCTCCGCAAAATCGAAATGACAGTCGGCGTGCAAACCATTCGTCCGTGGACATCTTACGGACGGTTCAAAATCACATAGGTCGTAGGAAGCATCCCTCTCCCATCGTATGGCAGCAGATATCGGCGCTCGTACAGAATGGCGACCGGTGAGGCTGCCGCGTCCTCAAACAAGCGAAAATATGCCATATCTTTTGCCAGTTTCTTTAAATGCAGGGGAATATGATTTTTTAGGATTTCAGTCACCGTCTCCATCAGCTTCCCCGCTTCCTCCGCAATCTGCACAGCCGTGTCAGCGAAAATATTCTTCAGTTCCATATGCTGCTCCTTCGTAAAAACCGGCGCATTTACAGACAGTCCTCCCACATCTGACACAACATACCCCTTACGAATCATATCGGCAGCCAGAGCCTTATCATTCTCGCTGAAGTGTTCTATGCTGCCCCTGGCAATGTCCAGAAATATATTGACAGCATTTTGCCGGTCAAAGTAGTAATGATGCACCATTTCTCCATTGATGGGAAAATCCATAAACTGCACATGATCCCCGGCGCTGTTTGCAGCATTGGAGATCCCAAAACAAAATTTGGATTTCCCTGAGTTCCAGCCCCCGTTCTCCACGCCCCAGAGGAAGCACTCGGTTCCGAATTTATCCCTGGGATAGACAAGCTCCACCTTATTTTGAAGGATTTCTACCACCGACCAGTACAACACAAAACTTACCATTTGCCATGCAAAGGGACTCTTTCCCATATCGGCACCGTAAAAACCGATCTTTCGGACATCCCCCTCATGCTTCGCGATGGCCTCTGTCAGCAGATCCGCAATTTTTTCATGCAGCCTGGATGTTTTGGCATTGACCTCATTCACAAAATCCTTTGTGAAGATCACAATATTAGTGTAATATCGATTTCCGTCCTTTTTGAGAAGCTCGTATTCGCAAAGCTCCGTCAGCTTATCTTCCATATAGGGAAGAGACACTCCTATTTCCAGGCTGATCTGCTCTGCGCTCAGCTTGTCGTTATAACAGGCAAACAGGATGTTTTGCGATATTTTGCTGTCGCACAATTGACAATAACGGTTGGATCCTTTGCCCCAAAACATAAGGGATAATTCCTTGGGGTTATAGCTCTGTTGACCATAATTTCGTTCCATATTCATGCCCTCCTTTAGAATTTGCCGCGATTTGAACAACAGGTATTTCACCATGCTCTCGCTTACTTTGAGACAATCGGATATCTCAGAGCAGGATTTGTTGTCAATATAGTACAAAATAACCGCTTTTCTGTACTTTTCGGACAGCAGGGTCAATTCACGCCGAAGCAGGCAGAGGACAGAATCATTCTCGTCAGGCGTTTCCTCCATATCCGGACAATCCTCGGTCAACGCACACGCTTTCTCTTTTGCTCTGTCTTTGCACCACTGCCTGTACACATTTCCCGCCACACCCCACATAAAGCCATAAATCGCTTCGGGTTTTCGGATATGCCCTGCGGATTGATAGATTGCCAAAATGATCTCGTGCGCCAGATCCTCCGCATCGAACTGATTGGAAGTACGGGCAGTACAGTAGGACAAAAGGTTCCTTGCAATTTCCGTTACCCTGGTATCCAGCTCCTGTTTCTCCAATTTCTCATCTCCTTTTTGCATCATCACCGGTGATTTCACTTATATAGTGGAACCAAATGAGGTTCGGTTAATTTTTCATGTGGAATTTTCAAAAGATATAAATCGGACTTTGATAAAAAGGGAGCGGACAATGTCTGTCCAACTTGATTTATTATAACAAAATTGAACTTTAATTATCAAACGATTTGAAACTTTCAGACGCATATCTTGAAAAAACAGACAGACCAATGTTAGAATTGACAGTAAAGATGATCAACATCAATCTCCCGGTGAACCATAAGATTTTGCGGGAATGTATGCCCCTATATGAGTATTCCTGGTTCATGCAGAAAATCCGGACATATCTGGAGAAGGAAAAGAGCCGGGACGAGGCGGTTACCCTGGCAATCCGGGACTGCATCCAGGAGGGGATCTTTGCGGACTTTGTGAAGAAGCACGGATCGGAGGTGGAGAATATGTTATTTACGCAGTTCAACATGGAGGACGCCCTGGCGGTGAGATATGAGGAAGGCGTGGAGGACGGAATCGAGCGCGGAAAGACCGAAGCCATCTTAGATTTACTGGAGGAATTAGGGCCTGTCCCTGAGAAAATACGGGAGAAGATCTGCTGTATTACGGACCTTGAGGTTTTGGGAAAACTGTTGAAGTTTGCGGCAAAAGCGGATTCACTGGAGGAGTTTGAAAAAAAGCTGGATTCCCATTAAACATATTCTGAAAGAAAATCTTTTGGAGGAAAGTTTCGAAAAAGCGATTTTTCTTGACTTTTATACAAAAAACAGATACACTAAGAGAGCCGTGCATTGTCGGGTCTGTCTGCGATGATGAAATTCGGTCTTGCGCAATGAGAATCGTGAACCGCGTCAGGTTGGGAACAAAGCAGCGCTAAGCGAACCCTCTCATGTGCCGTAAGGTCGCCGGGTGGAGTCGCAGCGCAGTCCGGCCGTGCGCGGTTTTTACATCAACAGTTCAGCCAGCCGTCGGAATGCTTGTCATGGAGCAGCCGCAGCCGGAACGCTTGTTAATGAACAGCCGCAGCCGTGAAGAGCCGGTAAGTGCGGTAATGTGAAGGTACCCCTATGAACGAAACTGATTCCCTCCTGAAATCCTGTCAGCTCTGTCCCCGGAAATGTGCCGTGGACCGTATCAATGGCCAGCTCGGATACTGCGGCCGGCCTGCCGGGATCTACGCTGCCCGGGCGGCCCTGCACTTCTGGGAGGAGCCCTGCATTTCCGGCAGCCGCGGTTCCGGCACCGTGTTCTTTTCCGGCTGCGGTCTGCGCTGCGTTTACTGCCAAAATCATGAGATCGCGTTGGGCAGACAGGGCAGGGAGATCACCCCGGAGAGATTGTCCCAAATCTTCCTGGAGCTCCAGGAAAAAGGTGCCCACAATATCAATCTGGTCACGCCGACCCACTACATCCCCCAGATCCTGAGCGCTTTGAGAACGGCAAAGGAGCAGGGACTTGCCCTGCCCATTGTCTACAATACAGGAGGCTATGAGGAAGTTTCCTCCCTCCGCCTCCTGGACGGCCTGATCGACATTTACCTTCCGGACCTGAAATATCGGTCCCCGGAACTGGGCGCTCGCTTTTCCAACGCCCCGGATTACTTTGAAAAAGCCTCTCTCGCCCTAAAGGAAATGTTTCGTCAGACGGGCCGCCCTCTGTTTGATGCCGAAGGGATGATGCAGCGCGGCATGATCGTGCGACATCTGATCCTGCCCGGCCAGGCGGGAAACTCCAAGCGCGTCCTGCGCTGGCTGCACGAGACCTTCGGCGACGATATTTACATCAGTATCATGAACCAATACACCCCCATGCCCCACTTAAATGAGCTTCCGTCATTTCAGGACATCAACCGCAAAGTGACGCCGGAGGAATACCAGCGGATCCTGGATTTCGCGGAGGCTATCGGCATCACGAACGGCTTTATGCAGGAGGGGGATACCGCAAAGGAAAGTTTTATCCCCCCGTTCACCGGGGAGGGACTGTAAACTTAAGACTTTCACGAGAAATGCCGGGAGTCGTCCGCAGTCTTTCACAACCCCTTTGCAGGCGTTTTTTCAGACTGTCCCGGCCCGATCACAATTCCACCCGCATCATGTAGTAACCGTAATCTCCTTCCTTCGCCGGCTCCCTGGCACATTCGAAGCTCTCAAACCCAAAGAGGATTGCCACTTCCTTCTCTTTGTCATAGAAATTTCCCGGCACGCCCACAAAATAAAGAGTTTCACCCTGCCGCGCGGATCTGTGTAGGATCAGGTGCTTGTAGTTAAAATACCCGTGCAGCAGGAAGCTGTTGTTTGCCAGCCGGTAGGATCTGTCCTTCAGGATCACAAAATCCCCCGGACTGATCCGCAGGTATTCCCGGTCGTCCCCGAAGGGTCTGACGGAAGGGTAGATAGAGCGGAGCTGCTCCCACTTATCGGGCTGCAGGGCCGCCTGAAACACATAGGGCTGGGGGTTATCCTGAACAACCTCTTTCTCCCGGGAAGTCGCCTGCAAAGAAGGTTCCGGCCCCACACCCTGCATCTTTCGGTTGGGATCCTCCTGGCCTTGTTTCTCCTGGCCTTGCCTCTCCTGGTTTTGTTTCTCCTGACCATGAGCCTCCTGGTCTTGCTCCTCCCGCCCCGGCGTCTCGGCATATTCTTCCCGTATTTTCACAGCAGGAGTTTCACGCTGTTCTTCTTTGATAGGATCCTGAAACGCCTTGGACGAACCTTTCCAGTCTTCCGCTCCTACGGGATCACCTGGATCTTCTGTGAGCGCTTTCTTCGCGCCCTCTCCCGCGAACAATTTTTCCCTGCTCTCCGTCAGGCTTTCCCGGCTCTCTGTCAGGTTTTCTCGGCCCTCCGTCAGGCCTTCCCGGTTCTCCATCAGGTCTTTCCGGCTCTCCAGCGCTTTTTCCTGTCTCTCCGCTAGGCCTTCCCGGTTCTCCATCAGGTTTTCGCGGCTCTCCGTCAGGCTTTCCCGATTCTCCATCAGGTTTTCCCGGTTCTCCGTCAGGCTTTCCCTGCTCTCCAGCGTTTTTTTCCGGCTTTCCACGCCCCTGGACGCCGATGTTTCCCTTAAAATTCCCACCACTTCTTTTTCAGGGCCGATGGGGATCCGAATCTTCTCCGCCTCCGCAAAGCGGATGCCGTCCTCCGCCGGATCCTGGGTGTCGTCCTCCTGCAGTTCCAGCCTCCCCCGGCCCTGTTCCATGGAGATCAGTCCCACGAGAACCTCTTTCCGTCCTCCGCAAAAATAGACTCCCTTCTCTCCGGTGCATCCAACAGGAAGCCCCGAGATCTGGAGCAGCACATTCCAGGCCTCCCCCCATCTCTCTAACTTGACAAAGCCGGCGCCTTTTACTTTCGTCCCCGACTCCCTATATTCCATATATTTTATTTTCTGTTCATACAACATAAAAACACCCCCTGACACTATTCTATGCCGGGGGATGTCCCATTCATGTCTTTTATTCGCCGCAAATTTCGCACTCTAGCTTTTCATGGTTCGTTCCCCTATTCCTGTTCGTCCAGGTAAAGCTGCACCCGGTTGTCGATAATCCCCGCCGTATCCCCACGGATCTTCCCTCTGCCAGCATATTCCGGATCTCTTCCGAAAGGATGGTTTGGAGCGCGGCGAACTGGGCAGGCGGCGCAATACAGTTCTCCAGAAAGGAAGCTCCCCGGCGAATAGATACAGAAACCGCCGTTTCCGCAGCTCTTCCATTGAAATTGCTGACAGAGTGGAAGTTCTGATGGTTTGTCCTGCAGGACGCCCGTCTCCCCCGAAAGCCCCAGCTCTGACGGCGTAAAGGCCTTGCTCTTACAGGACCCGTCTTTCGCGTCATATAGCGTTAAAAGAAGCCGGGTATCCGTCCCTTTCAGCTCCCCTTCTGACAGATTCCAGAACAGCCCTCCACAGGCTCCGGATGCGACGTCATAGGGGTATGTCTCCCGCTCTCCCTGAGCCGCATCCCAGCGTTCATAATTCTCCGCATAATATGCAAGCCCCGTCTCCAGTTCTCCCGGAGCGGCAACCCCCTCCGTCTTCCAACATTTGCCCGGACTACGGCAGCCGCGGAAATCCTTCTTCCTGGCTTCTTTCATTATAACATGCATCAAATCGGCAAACTTTTAAAATGTGTTTAAGGTATCCGGCGCATCAACACCAACCATCATCTAAAACCTTCCCTGATTCGGAGGACATTTGGCGTCAGGTTCCCTGCAAAACTGTACCGGAGATTCAAATGAGGATCCAAATTGAGGGTGCCAAAAACAGGGGCAGAATCAAGGGCAAAATCAAGAACAAAAATCAGAGACGAACCCGGGACATGACATAAAAAAATCCCCCGACACCATTCTATGTCGGGGGAGGTTCCTTCCACATCTGATTCTCTGTGCAACATTCGCGTTCAGCTCTCATTCCATGGAACGAGAAACAGGGCAAGTGCGCATCAACACTTCAGCGCATCGCCGGGTCAACCCTACAGCTCGGAATATCCATAACTGTTCACCAGGGCGTCTATGCGCTGGGCGTTCCTGCACATGGGGCACTCATGTGAGACATAGGTAGAGTACTCTGGGACGTCCGCGGCGCTGAAAATGGAATGCACTTCCTGCCCTGCCACTTCATCCACCGCGGAAAAGAGCGCGGAAATACCCGCCAGCTTACCGCCGTAATATTGAATGCAATCCAGGCTGTTGGAAATGGTCTTACCCGTAGTCGCGGAAGCCAGGAGCAGAAGCACATGCTTATTTTCAATGGCGATACGGATGTTGTCCCTGAAGAGGAGCTGGTTCTGGGCGTTGATCTCCGGAGTCACCACATAAATGGACTTATGCGAATTCATGGACATGATGCCGGCATTCTGCAGCGCCTCGGCAAGATAGGCTCCGATGATCTCACAGCCGTCCATACAGACGATGGTATCGACGATGGTGTTGTATGAGTACTGCTGGGCAATGGCGCGGGCAACAGCGGCCGCCTCGCTCTGACGGATCTTCATGGTCGTCATATCAAAGTAATAATTGATATGCGAATGACTCGTGACAAAATGTCCGGGGACAACCCGCATGGAAATGCCCCTGAGTGTCTTATGTTCTATCCTAACGCCTTCTTTCATAATATCCTCCTTCTATTTGCCTGTTGCTTTCTGTATTTGAATCGATCACTAATAGACATAAACGCTGCGTCCCGTGATCTCCTCATAGCAATCCAATATCGCATCCAGAGGGATGCACCAATCCCTTCGGGGCTGTTCCGAGTAAGCATACGCCATTCCCACCAGATTTCCGTGTCCGTCCACCACAGCCGAGCCGGAATCTCCGTGCTCCAACTTCAGCGTGACTTCCGTATGTCTCATCCGATCGTCCCATCCAAAATACTGTTTTATCTTCACCAGATACCCCGTGGTCGTGTGCATGATCCCTCCCTGACGGTCCACACGCTCCAGCCCCAATTTAATTCGCTGGTCGTTGAGTCCGTTCCAGTAGCTTTTGTCGATATGTATCGTCATAAGCTGATCCAGCAGATCCGAAGGGATATCTTTCCTCTTCACGGTTACTACGCCCACGTCATAGGTATCGCTGCAGCCCAATGTGGTTCCCTTCACTTTGGTACCGTCATAAAAAAACACATCCCACTTATTATATTGTTCCACCACATGACGATCACTGCAGATATAGATTGTGTCATCCGTGATCTCCATAATGTACCCGGAACCTGCCGAGTATTGCGTTTCGGTTTGATGGTAGAGCTGTACGACCGCCGGCAGCATATAATCCAGGGCGTCACGAATATTGTTGCTCTCGGAAGCGCCCGCGTCATACGGATTGATCGCCCCGATGATCTTGTCTTTGAACCGATTCACCTGCCTGGTGCCAATCAATTCCTGCAGGTCTTCCTTCGTCGCAACGACCACGTCGGCATAACTGATGTTTTCTAAACCGTAATTATCCTGCACTCGGTAAGAAAGCTTATAGGTACCTTCCTTGGACAACTGTACCAGTCCGTCGTCCGCCGTAATGCGGTCGGTCAGATCGCCGTCCGTCTCGTCCCAGGCCGTCACCTGATCCAGATAATCCACCTGACTCCCCAGCGCCAGATAAATATTCTGCACTCCTTCAATCTCCGGCGCTTTGTCCACCGTGACGGAGATCTTCGCGACAGACCTGTTACCGGAGGAATCGACCGCCACGACAGCGCAGTCATAGCTGCCCGTGCTGGTATATTTTACCGTGTCGCTTCTGATCTCGTCGGATTCCCGAAAAAAAAGCAGTACGTGGAGATCTTCATCTTCCACGCCTTTTATCAATTCCTGCGGCCGATACTCCTTGCCCTGCTCAAGATATATCTGCTCGTCTTTCAAAAGGATGTCCGGCGATACGGTGTCCTTGACAATGATCTTATACTGAAATTCTTTCCTGCCGTGGCGCACATATGCCAGATAGACGCCCACGTTCCCGGTATCGACCTGGGAGATGTCCAGCTCTCCCAGTCCCACAGACCATTTTGTGCCCACCAGATAATCCTGCACGTCATTGCTGATCTCGTCTCCCAGCTCACAGACCGCGCTGCCGAAAGCGGGTTCCACTCTGTATATCAATCGATAAAAAAGGAAGACTCCCATGCCCAGGACGGCCAAAAGAACCCCTATCCAAATAATCGGATGGCCCTTTCTTTGGCTGCGCATATGCTGATTTGAAGTCCTCGTCTCTTCCCTTACACCATCCATCACACGCTCCCACTTACAGTTGCGCTTTTTCTAAAGCAAACCGTCCACCACAACTCCTGTCAGCACAGGGTCTGCCGTCTATGCCTGTTCCAAAAACGAAATCTTTGATTCCCCTCCACCCGCAGCGGTCACAGACTTAGTATTCCCTAATGTTTCAATTATAAGTCCTCTGCTGAAGATAGTCAAGCCGCGGCCGGGAAATACTCACAGTTCCCCGCTGTCCAGGTACTTCATGTAGTTTGCCACCATCAGGGCGATCTTAAAGGTCAGCGCGTCGTCAAAATTTCTGAGGTTCAGGCCCGTGCTCTCCTGGATCCTCTCAATGCGGTAGACAAGGGTATTGCGGTGAATATAGAGCTGCCGGGCCGTCTCGGAGACGTTCAGGTTGTTTTCAAAGAACTTGTTGAGCGTGTTTAAGGTCTCGTCGTTCAGCTCCGTGGGAATGGCATCTCCAAAGATCTCCTCGATGAACATCCTGCACAGGCTGATCGGAAGCTGGTAAATCAGACGGCCGATCCCCAGGGAACTGTACGCCGCCACCGTCTTTTCCTCATAGAAGATCCTTCCCACGTCCATCGCCATCTTCGCTTCCTTATAGGATTTAGAGACGTCCTTAAGCTCCGTGACCATAGTGCCGTAGGAAACCCTGACGTTGATCATCGCCTCCGTGCCCATCATATCCACGATGGTATTTGCCACATTCTCCAGATCTTCCGGCTCACAGGCATCCTCAAACGCCTTGATCAGGATTACGCCCCTCTCATCCACCGCCGTCAGGTAATCGCCGGTCTGCGAAGAGAACAAACCGTTCAGCAATTCCATAACCGAACCGTCCTTCTCCCCCTTCGTCTCAATCAGATAGACGACCCTCTGGGCTTTTGTCTCAATATGAAGCTTCTTCGCACGGTTATAGATGTCCACCAGAAGAAGGTTGTCCAGCAGAAGGTTCTGAAAGAAATTGTTTCGGTCAAATCTCTCCTTATAGGCGATGATCAGATTCTGAAGCTGGCAGACGGCCACCTTGCCGATCATATATACGTCATCCGTCACGCCTTTCGCCACCAGTACGTAGAGAAGTTCCCCCTCGTCGTAAACCTTCAGAAGATGATGAGCGCCGATCACCTGACTGTCCGCGGGCGAACCGGCAAAATCGCGGATCAGCCCAGACTGCAGGTCCAGGTTTTCCAGAGTGCCCGCCACCCACTCTCCAGCGAGATCGTACACGCCAAAATCCACTTTTGTAATGCTCTTCAACTCGTCCAAACTGGTCTGAATGGTCTGACTTGATATCATAATCCCTCCCAATGCCGTCGCTCCGTCTGGGGGAATCCGGGGCCTTTTCCCGCCGGAAACCCGCGCTGCCGGACGAACGAAAAAGAGGGCGCTGTTTCCAGCGCCCCCGAAAACTCTGAACTAATTGGTGATAATCTTCTCGGTTTCCTTGTCGAATACATGGATCTTCTCAACATCCAGAGCGAACTTAACGGTATCGCCAGGTCTGGAAGTGGTACGGGAATCCACTCTTGCGGTCATAGGGAACTCGTCGAGATCGAAGTACAGATATACCTCCGCACCCAACAGCTCGTAAACCTTGACGGTGGACTCGAAGGAGCTCTGAGGAGAATTTGCGATAAACTGCTCGGAATCGTAAACATCCTCAGGACGGATACCAAAGATAACCTGCTTTCCGTCATAACCGCCCTCGATGAGCTTCTTGGACTTCGCGGGAGGAAGAGGAATGCTCTTTCCAGCGATCTCCAGGCTTGCCACGTCACCCTCTACGGAAACGGTAGCGGTGAGGAAGTTCATCTGAGGAGATCCCATGAATCCTGCTACGAACAGGTTGCAGGGCTTATCATACAGATTCTGAGGGGTGTCAACCTGCTGGATCACGCCGTCCTTCATAACGACGATTCTGGTACCCAGGGTCATAGCCTCGGTCTGGTCATGGGTTACGTAGATGATGGTGGTGCCCAGTCTCTGATGCAGCTTCGCGATCTCGATTCTCATCTGCACACGCAGCTTAGCGTCCAGGTTGGACAGAGGCTCATCCATCAGGAACACCTTGGGGTTACGAACGATTGCACGGCCCATGGCCACACGCTGTCTCTGACCACCGGACAAAGCCTTGGGCTTACGATCCAGGAGGGGAGTCAGGTCAAGGATCTTAGCAGCCTCCTTAACCATCTTGTCGATCTGATCCTTGGGAACCTTTCTCAGCTTCAGACCGAATGCCATGTTGTCGTACACGGACATATGAGGATACAGAGCGTAGTTCTGGAATACCATTGCGATATCTCTGTCCTTGGGCTCTACATCGTTTACTACTCTGTCACCGATCTTCAGCTCACCGGAGGTGATGTCCTCCAGGCCGGCGATCATACGAAGGGTGGTGGACTTACCGCAACCGGAAGGTCCTACGAAAATGATGAATTCCTGATCCGCGATCTCAAGGTTGAAGTTCTTAACGGCTTCGAAACCATTGGGATACACCTTGCAGATGTTCTTCAAAGAAAGACTTGCCATGTTGTATAACTCCTTTCATCTTGTCTTTTCCATGCCGCATTTATGTATTTTTGCGGTCTTACGACACATAACTAGTATAGCAGAAAATAAATTCCATTGACCATAACAGATTTACACAAAGTTTTTCGTGTAGATTGTGGGAATTGCTAGTTTTTTTAAGGTAGTTTGTCAACTTGTATAAACTTCTCAAATCATTTTTGGGCAAACTTCACAAGTTTTCTCCGCCCTGTAAATATTTCCCTTTTATTTGGAGCCTGGACTTTTATCCTCCAGAGTCGGATCCAGGGTATCGCTGAAGATATGCTCGTCCTCCTGTCCGGGATCTTCGGGGATTTCTCCTGCCGCCCGCGCCCGCTCGATCATGCGGTCCTCCATGCGCTTAAAGAATTTATTGTACATCATGGAAGAAAGAAATGCGGGAATGGACATCCCGAACATCACCACCAGGGGAAAAATCTGGATGGCCGTTATGGAGAGCACCAGGGGAAGGATCCACAGGACCGCCATGACGATCACTTTCGGGAACTGCATGACGCCCATCAGGAACGCGTTCTTTAAAGTGCGCCAAAGATTGTTCTCAAACTTGGAGAGCACCGGATACACAAAAAGGAACGTTGTCACCGCGATCACCGTCGTAAGAAGGAACAGGACCTGCATCACCAGCGGAAAACCAGTCTGTGTCTTGTCGAAATAAATCAGGAAAAAATCAATGCCCAGAACGGCCGTCACCAGCACCTGTATGAGCCAGATTGCCGTGGCCTGCTTAAAGTTCTGCCGGAAGGACTTAAAGTAATCCCTTGCGATATACACCTCCTCATCCCTGACAATCTTCAGCGTCATATAATACAAGGCGGTCCAGGCCGCTCCCACCGTAACGATCGGAATACAGCAGATCAATGTCAGAATATTTAAAAACATCAGATCCGCCAGCTTCCCGAGCCCCTGCATCAAGGGGCTGTCCATACTGAAAAACTTCATACTGCCGTTTCCTTTCTCATAGGCTTTTCCACAACTGCCGTTTCCTCCACGCCATCTGCCGAGCCGCGCGGCGTGCTCTTTTTTCACAGGCCCCTACAGGATCTTTTCCATGGACGTCACCCGGATCCCGGAGAACGTTTCCTCCGGCCTTACCTGGCGGAATCCCACATTCTTATAAAACTCCACGGCGTAGGGCGCCGCCTTCACGGTCATGACGGTTTCCCCTGCCTCCGTCTTCAAATACCGGCACAGGTTGTCCAACAGGGCGCTCCCCACTCCCTGTCGGTGGTATTTCTCCTCCACAAAGAGGAGGGAGAGATGGTTTCCGTTCCTGACGGAAGCCGCCCCGATCACCTTTTCCCCGTCCAAGGCCACAAGGAGCTGATACCGCCCCTGCTGAAAGGCGTGGTAAAGGTTCACGTCCGTGATAAACTCATAAAAATTCCGGATCCCTTCCTCGGTGTAGTCCTGTCCCTCAAACTTCAGGAAGGTCCTCCAGATCATATCCATCGTTTCGATTCACTCAGCCTGTTTCGCCCATCTGATCATGTACGACATCTCAACGCCTCCTCTTTTCAGGCCCCCTGCCCTTCTTTTTCTGTGCCGAGGATCTCCCTGCAGATCCATCCGTATATGTCCTCCATCACCTGCTGCCGGTCCGTCTCGTTCAGGATCTCGTGACGGTCCTGGGGATACAGCCTGCACTGCAATTTGCGCAGCCCGGCCTTCTCCAGAGACTCCATCGTGCGCTTTACGCCCTTCCCGTAATCGCCCACGGGATCCTCCTCCCCGGAAACCAGAAAAAGCGGCAGATCCTTCGGGATCTTCTCCAAATTTTCCGCCTTCTGGATCCTGGAGATCAGTTCAAAGAGCGTCCGAAAACCGTTCACCGTAAAGCAGAAACCGCACAGGGGATCTTCCCGGTACCGGTCCACGTTTTCCGGATTCCGGCTGAGCCAGTCGCTCTCCGTCCGGGCATCGGGTATCTTCTTATTATACGAGCCAAAGGCGATCCCGTTCAGCAGACGGCTGACATGTTCGTCCCCGAGAAAGATCTTCTGGAGCCCTGCCAGGGCCTTTCCCATGCACAGGACCGCTCCGGGCTGCATCCCGGTTCCCATGATCACCGCCCCCTGGATCCCGCTGCCGTACCGGCAGAGGTAATTCCGCAGGATAAAGGAGCCCATGCTGTGCCCCAGTATCACATAGGGAAGCCCCGGAAACTTCTCCTGGGTCATCTTCTTTAAGCGGTGTACGTCCCGGACCACCACCGTGGCGGGATCCTGGGCACAGAAATAACCGTAGGGCCGTCCCGCCGCCACAGAAGCGCCGTGGCCCAGGTGATCCTCCGCCGTCACCAGGAACCCCCGCTCCGTCAGAAAGCCGGCAAATTCCTCATAGCGCTCCACATGCTCCGCCATGCCATGCACGATCTGCAGGACCGCTATGGGCTCCGCCTCCGGAAGATACCGCACCGCGTGCAGTCTGCTGACCCCGTCCCTGGAGTCAAAGTAAAACTCTTCTTTTCTCATATATTCCCCCAAAAAGGATGCCGTTCTCTCCGTCGGCTGATCTGATCTCAGTATAACGCATTTCTCTTCAAAAGGGAATTGACTTTACTAAAATTTTATCCTCTTTTTATCCTTTTAACAGATTTCCGCGCCTGCGGGCATCGTCTTCTCGGGCGTCAACAGGGCGAGATTCCCCTCCGCGTCCTCCGCGCAGAGCAGCATCCCCTCGCTCATCACCCCGGCCAGCTCCCTGGGGGCAAGATTCACCAGCACCATCACTTTCTTGCCAACCATCTCTTCGGGGCTGTAATGGGCCCGTATCCCGGAGACGATCTGCTTTACCTGGCTGCCGATCCGAACCTTGCTGCAGAGAAGCTTCTTGGACTTCGGAACCGTCTCGCAGGCGATGATCTCGCCCACCTGGAACTGCAGCTTTGCAAAATCGTCATAGGAGATCTCCGCCTTGGGCTCGATGTCGATGACATCCGCGCCGGCCTGCTCCTGTCCGGCTTCAGCGCCTCCGTCTTTCGACGCCTCGGCGATCATGGCCAGACGCAGTTCCTCCTCCCTGGCTTCCACGGCTTTCATGTCCAGACGGGCAAAGAGGATCTGGGGCGTCTCCGTCACCTTCACCCCGTCTTTCCGCAGCCCGAACTGGGTCAGCAGTTCAAAATCCCGCAGGGGCTCGCCCAGCTGCTGGGAGATCTTCCCAGCGGTCTCCGGCATAAAGGGCTCCAGAAGGGAAGCCCCCGTCATGATCCCCTCCATCAGATTGTAGAGAACCGTGGAAAGTCTGTCAGCTTTCGCCTCGTCCTTGGCCAGGATCCAGGGCTCCGTCTCGTCAATATACTTATTGCAGCGCTTGAAGATGCCGAAGATCTCCGTGAGGGCATCCGCCACCCGGAGCTTCTCCATCTTGTCCACCACCTTCTGATAGGTGCCGGCCACCACGGCCTTCAGATCTGCGTCCACGGCAGCGTCCTGCTCCGTGAACTGCGCCTTCTTATCGTCGGCGATCCCTCCAAAATATTTATTGGTCATGGCGACGGTGCGGTTCACCAGATTCCCCAGGGTGTTCGCCAGGTCCGAATTGGCCCTCTCCGCGATCACCTCCCAGGTGGCGTTGCCATCCGTCTCGAAGGGCATCTCATGCAGCATATAATAGCGCACGGCGTCCACGCCGAAGAAATCCACGAGATCGTCGACATAGATCACGTTTCCCCTGGACTTGCTCATCTTGTCGTTGTTCATCAGGAGCCAGGGATGCCCGAACACCTGCTTCGGCAGGGGTTCTCCCAGCGCCATCAGGAAGATGGGCCAGTAGATCGTATGGAAGCGGATGATATCCTTTCCGATCAGGTGCAGGTCCGCCGGCCAGAGCTTCTTGTACTGCTCCGTGCTGTTTCCCTCCGCGTCGTAGCCGATGCCGGTGATATAATTGGTCAGCGCGTCCAGCCAGACATATACCACGTGTTTCTCGTCAAAATCCACGGGGATCCCCCACTTAAAAGAGGTTCGGGAGACGCACAGGTCCTGAAGCCCCGGGAGCAGGAAATTGTTCATCATCTCGTTTTTCCTGGCCACCGGCTGAATGAACTCCGGATGCTCGTTGATATGCCGGATCAGCCTGTCCGCGTATTTGCTCATGCGGAAGAAATAGGCCTCCTCCTTGGCGGGCTTTACCTCCCTGCCGCAGTCGGGGCACTTCCCATCCACAAGCTGAGTCTCCGTCCAGAAAGATTCGCAGGGCGTACAGTAAAGCCCTTCGTAGGACCCCTTGTAGATGTCCCCCTGCTCGTACAGGCGGCGGAAGATCTTCTGCACCTGCCTCTCATGGTCCGCGTCCGTGGTGCGGATAAACTTATCGTAGGAGACATTCAGAAGGTCGCAGAGACCGCGGATCGTCCCCGCTACGCCGTCCACAAACTCCTTCGGGGTGACGCCCGCCTCCTGGGCCTTCTGCTCGATCTTCTGACCGTGCTCGTCGGTTCCGGTCTGGAAGAAGACCTCATACCCTTCCTTCCTCTTAAATCTGGCGATGCTGTCCGCCAGGACCACCTCATAATTGTTTCCGATGTGAGGCTTGCCCGAGGTGTAGGCGATCGCCGTCGTCAGATAATACTTTCCCTTGCCGCTCATGTGCTCTCTCCTTTTTCTGTTTTATTTCTAACATTTCTTTTGTTTCCAGGGCATAACACCGTTACTCCGCAGCTTCCGCAGTCTTTCACAGGCACTCGTCCGCGAATACGAATCCCCGCCGCAGAGGCCGCGGACAATAAAAAACCCGCCCTCCGACATACGGATCTCCTCCGTATGTAAGAAGGCGGGCGTTACCCGCGGTACCACTTCTCTTCGCCCGAAACTCGCGCCCCGGACCTCATCGGGTCAATAACCCTAGCCGCTGTAACAGGCGGCGCCTGACGCAGCCTAACCGGAACCCCCGGCTCGGTGCGCTGCTCGGTAAGCCATCTTCCCCCGGGCTCCGCTCCATTCCTCTCAGCCTTCTCCCGCCGGACCTTCGCCCCGCCGGATGCGGAATGTTCTCTGTAAAGACAGTTCTTCAGGGTACTCTCTTCGTCATCGCTTTTGCTGTGCCTATTTGATTGTCAATTGTCGCTTATCACACAGTAACACAGACACGAACTCTTTGTCAACCGGTTTTTGAACAGAAGCCCCCGTTCATCCCCTCGTCTCCCTATTTTGTCACAGGAAGAACCGTATATACATACTCCGTCATGCTGGTTTCCTCCCCCTGGGAATCAAAATGAGTTTCCCTTGTCCGGTTCCCAGCTGCGTCGTACTCCCATTCAAACCGGAAACGCCCTTTCGGATCAAAAAGGGTTTCCTTTATCCGATTTCCGGCGGCATCGTACTCATATTCAAACCATTCTTTCACATTGCCCTGTAAATCATAGTATGTCATCTTCGTATTATGTCCGGCGGCGTCATATTCCCATTCCATCCAGTAGTCTATTTTATTCCCTTCAGAATCAAAGAATGCCTTTTTCGTCATTTTCCCGGCGGCGTCATATTCCCATTCCGTCCAGTCCAATAAATTTCCCTCAACATCATATCGGATCTGCTTTGTCAGGTTTCCGGCGGCATCATACTCATACTGCGTTTCCCAGCCTTCGTAACCAGTGCCATCCAGACCATAGCGAACAAATCGCGTCTCATTTCCGGCGGCATCATACTCATACTCATACCGTACTCCCCCATCATAGGCGCTGCACTTTGTGACATTCCCCGCATCATCATATTCGTTTATAACGCCTTTCCAGACAGTGCCCGTACAGTCATAGGTCGTTTCCTTGACCAGATTCCCATCGGCGTTATATTCCCATTCCGTCCACTCTCCGGATTCATTGGTACATTTCACTTTGTTTCCCGCATCGTCATATTCCGTTTCACACCAAATGTACTCAATACCATCCTCATCATACTCCGCATGTCTCGTCTCATTTCCCGCGGCGTCATATTCATTTTGCCATAGAATTAGCTCGATGTTTAACGCTTCGTTATAATAAGTCCCTTTGACCTCGTTTCCGGCGGCGTCGTATTCATACCCCCACCTGACGGTGGCGCTGCCACCCTCATAACTCAGGATCTCCGTCAGCACAGCCGTGCCATCGATCTGTGTTTCCTGGGAGGATTTCTCCGATCCGGAACTCTGCTCCCCCTCGTCCGTCCCCTGAAACACCGCACAAGACATTTCTGACGCTCCCTCCTGTCCCAGAGCCTCCGTCTTCTCCGACGCGTCTCCGGCCGGACTGCCTGCTCCACATCCGGAAAAAAACGCAGCCGACAGCATTATGGACATCAGCAACGCCAAAACTTTTCTCTTCATTTTCCTAGATTCTCCTTTTGTCCTATTTGTTTGTCCCGCCGGTCAAAAAAGCTTTTCCTTTTTCCGGAGAGTACCCATAGATCATCCCCCGAAAAATTGTCAAACGGCTTTGAGGCGCTTCCGGCCGGACAAGCCTCAATAACAGGAAAAACCCGGAGCCTAAGGGCTGTCCGGGTTCAGGTTCATATGGGGGCAGATTAGGATTTGGGATGATTTTAGTCTGACTTGCTCTTCTATTTTTCCGCATTTTACGCAGCGCTTTGCCGAATAGTATTCTAAAAAGCAGCCCTTGTCCGGTCCGGCCGTGTGATACGCCAGCGTCACGTCCTCAAATTCATGTGCGCACTCCGCACCCGCCCCTGCTGCATCCGCGTCTTCCGTCAGAGGGTAGATGTTTCCGTCCGCGTCCTCGTACTGGGCCGGGTAATGAATGTCCTCTATTGGAAACTCAAATTCTTCCTCATGAGGTTCAAAAAAAATCGAAACCTTCACATTGGCATCCAAGCCCTGTACCGCTTCAGCCATCACGGGATAAAACAAAATATCTTTATAAGCAAGCGTGGTCAGGGAGCAGGCAAACAGCAGGATCCCCGCCAGCAGACTTCCGATCCCTCTTCTCAGCTTTTTCTTTTTATCAAATTTGACGATCAGACGGATCCTTTTTTCAAGCCGGGATTCCGCTCTGCCGACCGCTTTTTCCGTCTGGCAGGGGCAGGTCTTGCCGCCGGCTTTTCCGGCCCCCTTATCCGCATCTTCCTCTCCCAGCGCGAGCATGGGCTTCCTTTTCCCGGAAAACATGGGGCCCGAATAATCCACCAGCAGCCTGGCGTATGCGGACCTTTCCGCTCCGGAGCGGCCTTGGATCACCCACTCGTCGCAGCTCTGCTCGCAGAGATCGTTCAGCTCCTTTCGAAGCAGATAGACCGCCGGATTCCAAAAATGCAGCCCTCTCACCAGGTCCGCCAATATGCGCCACAGCATGTCGTGTCTCTTGATATGACAGAGTTCATGGGACAGGATCAACTCCTGCTCCATCCGTGTTTCAGGCGCTTTATAGAGCAGCAGCGGTCTGCGAATCCCCATTACCGCTGCTGCCATCCTGTCCTCACAGGGACAATATTCGATTTTCCCGTGAATCCCGTAATCCCGGCACAGCTTTGTCAGGACCGGATCCTCCCGTCTCTCTCCAAAGGCAGCGGCACTCCGGATCCCCCTCTGGCTCCGCCAGTCCCGAAAAAGCCAGAACGCCGTCATGCCGATTGCCACCACAAAATAGGCGATTACAATTCCGCCTTCATATTTCAGGGCCTGGCTGAAAAACCTTGTGCCGTCACCCGACTCCAGCACAAGCAGATCCCGGGCGGAAAAATAAGAACGGCTCTCCGAATACTGCCTCATCGGAAGCAGAAGAAGGACGGACTTATAGAGTTCACCAAGAAGATTCAGCGGAACCAGAAAAGTCAAAATAATCGCCCGCAAGAAACCATACAACGTCTTTTTATAAAGTCTGTCCCCGCTGAATTTTTTCAACAGGAAATAAGACAGCATCATAACACTGCCGGTCAGATTCATCACTATAAGCGTGTTCATATGTTCTTGTTGTTTAATTCCATTCCTTATAAAGCTTATTTAGGAATTCTCATCGATCAGCTTCTTCAGCTTCTGCTTTTCCTTGTCAGAGACATTGCACTCTTCAGCAAACGCCACGACGAACTTATTGAAATGGCCTTGGCAATAATGATCCATTGCGTCATGGGCAATCTTCAGTCCAAACTGTTCCCTGGTGCAGGAAGCACGCACCATCCGTCTCTCCCTCACCACAAAACTCTTGGCTTCCAGTCTCTGAAGCAGCGTATTCAGGGTCTGGCGGGACCAGACTTTCCCTTCCTCAAAAAACTCCTGCAGGAGTTCCGCCTGGGAGACCATCCCCTCATGTTTCCAAAGCTTTTCCATCACTTGACGCTCGGTGTTTGACAAATGAAACTTATCCATACTTTTCTCCTTCTGCCCTAATGGCAACTAGTACATATTATCCTCTTGTATAATAGCATTTTGCGGGCGGTCCGTCAACGAAAACTATCCTTTTTTCCGAAATCACCGCAGCAAATTTTCAGTCAGCCATCTTCGCAATAAAGTCCCGCGCCTTCTCTTCCGCATCTCCTCCAAAGACCGCGGATCCGGCGACGATCACGTTCGCCCCGGCCTCCAGCACGGCGGCGAGATTCGAGGGTTTCACTCCTCCGTCCACTTCAATGGCCAGCTCCGGTTTCCTCCTGTCTGCCATGTCCCGCAGCTCCCGGACTTTTTCCAGACATTCCGGAATCAGCGCCTGTCCTCCGAACCCCGGCTCCACCGTCATCACCAAAACCATGTCCACAAGCTCCAAATATGGCTCCACCGCCGACACGGGGGTCCCTGGCTTGATCGTGATCCCCGCCTTCTTTCCCCGGGCCCGGATAAGGGAGAGCACCGCCGCCGGGTCCCGGGCCGCCTCCAGATGAAAATTGATCAGGTCCGCTCCGCAGTCCGCGAACTCTTCAACATAGTTCTCCGGGTTTTGGATCATCAGATGGACGTCCAAAAAGAGATCCGTGCGTTTCCGGATGGATTTCAACACCGGCATGCCAAAAGAAATGGAAGGGACGAAAACGCCGTCCATCACGTCGATGTGCAGGACCTTCGCGCCTGCCCTCTCCACGGCCGATATCTCCTCTCCCAGCCGCCAGAAATCCGCCGCCAGGATAGAGGGTGATAAGATATTCTGCATATATGCCTCCTCATCGTCTAAAAAAGGCCACGGGCAAACCCTTTGCCAGTGGCCTCCTGCCGAGTGCAGAACACGCGGCGTTCCCCGGCCCCGGATCCCGATAAACAGGATCCGACAGGCGGCGGAACTGTTTTACAGAAATGCCTTTACGCTCTTGTAAACGCCCTCTGCGTCCAGACCGTATTTAGCGACCAATGCGTTTGCGGGGCCGGACTCACCGAAGATGTCCTGCATTCCCAGCTTCTTAACGGGGGTGGGCAGCTTCTCGCCAAGGCAGTCGCAAACCGCGCTGCCAAGGCCGCCGATCACGGAGTGCTCCTCCACGGTAACCACCTTTCCGGTCTTCTTCGCGCTCTTTACGATCAGGTCCTCGTCCAGGGGCTTTATGGTGCAGATATTCACAACTTCCGCGTCGATCCCGTCCGCCGCCAGCTTCTCTGCCGCGCCGAGAGCGGAGTCCACACAGATGCCGGTAGCGACGATGGTCACGTCCTTGCCCTCGCGGAGAACGGTGCCCTTGCCGATCTCGAAATGATAATCGGGCTTGTCGTTGATCACGGGAACCGCCGCACGCCCGAAGCGGATGTAAACGGGGCCCTCATGCTCCAGAGCCGCGCGAACCGCAGCCTTTGCCTCCACGTCGTCGGAAGGACACATTACAACCATGCCGGGGATCGTCCTCATCAGAGCGATATCCTCGTTACACTGGTGGGTCGCGCCGTCCTCGCCCACGGTGATGCCCGCGTGGGTCGCGCCGATCTTTACGTTCAAGTGGGGGTAGCCCACGGAGTTGCGGACCTGCTCATAGGCGCGCCCTGCCGCAAACATTGCGAAGGAGCTCACGAAGGGGATCTTCCCTACCAGGGACAGTCCGGCCGCTACGCCCATCATGTTGCACTCCGCGATACCGCAGTCAATGTGGCGGTCGGGATACGCCTTCTTAAAAATACCGGTCTTGGTAGCCGCCGCGAGGTCCGCGTCCAGAACCACCAGGTTGGGAAACTCTTCCGCCAAATCTTTTAACGCGTTGCCGTAGCTTTCACGGGTAGCGATCTTTTTCACATCTGCCATTCCTCTATACCTCACCTTTCCTGAGAATTAAAGCGCCGCGCCGATCTTCTCCAGATCGGCCATTGCCACCGCGTACTCCTCGTCATTGGGAGCCTTGCCATGCCAGTCACAGTTGTTCTCCATGAAGGAAACGCCCTTGCCCTTTACGCTGTGTGCCACGATGCAGGTGGGCATGCCCTTGGTCTCCCTGGCCTCCTTGAAGGCCGCGCGGAGCGCGTCGAAATCATGCGCGTCGCAGTTGATCACATGGAAGTTAAAAGCCTTAAATTTCTCGTCGATGGGGTATGGGGAACATACCTTGTCGATGGGGCCGTCGATCTGCAGATTGTTGTTGTCAACGATCACGCAGAGATTGTCCAGCTTGCGGAAGCCGGCGAACATTGCGGCCTCCCAGACCTGTCCCTCCTGGATCTCGCCGTCGCCCAGGACGGTATAAACCCTGAAGTCCTTCTGATCCAGCTTTCCGCCCAGCGCCATTCCCACTGCGGCGGAGATTCCCTGTCCCAGGGAACCGGAAGACATGTCCACGCCGGGGATGTGGATGCTGGGATGTCCCTGGAGATAAGAGCCCAGTTTTCTCAGGGTGGTCAGATCCTCCACCGGGAAATATCCCCTGTTTGCCAGAGCGGAATACAGACCCGGAGCGGTGTGGCCCTTGGAGAGCACGAACCGGTCTCTGTCCTCCTTGTCAGGATTCTTGGGGTCAATGTTCATCTCTTCAAAATACAGATAGGTGAACACATCCGCCGCGGACAGAGATCCGCCGGGATGCCCCGCCTTTGCGCTGTGAACTGCGGTCACAATGCCCTTGCGGACTTCATTCGCCATTTTTTGCAGTTCTAAATTGTCCATGTCTCCTCCATTCTGCCGCTCATCAGGCGGCTGTCGTCGTTTTTGCTATTGATTACAAATTAGCACAATCTTGCTAAAGTGTCTACCGATTTCTTGCGTAATCTCATCTTGGGCCGCCAGGTCAGGGGATCCCCTGCGGTCCGGATCTTTCCGGGAATGCAGCCGGGAACCCGCTCACTCTTCCTTCTGCCCGTAGTAGGCGTTTGCCCCGTGCTTTCTGTAATAGTGTTTGTCCTGAAGTTCCTGGGGGGCCGGCTGGATCCGGGGATTGATGGTCTCCGCCCGGTAGGCCATCTTCGCCACTTCCTCCAGCACCACGGCGTTGTGGACTGCCTCCTTCGCGTCCTTCCCCCAGGCGAAAGGCCCATGGTTCTTGCAGAGGACCGCCGGAACCGCCAGGGGATCCTTCTTCATGCGCCTGAACTCGTTCACGATCAGGTGCCCCGTGTTCTCCTCGTAGGCCTCCTCGATCTCCTCCGCGGTCAGGCAGCGCAGGCAGGGCACCTCGCCGTAGATATAGTCCGCGTGGGTAGTCCCATAGCAGGGGATGCTTCTCCCCGCCTGTGCCCAGCTTGTGGCATAGGGAGAATGGGTGTGCACCACGCCGCCGATCTCCGGGAATGCCTTATACAGCTCCAGGTGGGTGGCGGTGTCGGAGGAGGGATTGTATCTGCCCTCCACTCTCTTTCCGTCCAGATCCATGACTACCATGTCCTCGGGCCGGAGTTTCTCATACTCCACGCCACTGGGCTTTATCACAAAAATCCCCTTCTCCCTGTCTATGGCGCTCACATTGCCCCAGGTAAAGGTAACGAGACCATACCTGGGCAAGTCCATATTTGCCTCGTAGACAGCCTGTTTCAGCTCTTCTAACATATTACTTCCTCCCTGCGGGCGTTTCCTGCCGCCCGCGCGTTTTTATTTCTGCAATGGGAACCCCTTCTACCGGAGCCCCTCCACCGCCGCTTTCTGGGCGGGCAGGATGGCCACATACTTCTCCAGGAAAGCGTCGAACCCTTTCACATCCTCCGAATCCGGGCTGATGGTGGATCCCGTCTGTCCGGCGAAGATCCGGTTCTCCAGATAATCCGCCAGGCTCTCGCCCTCCTTCTTCTCCGCCATATAGCAGGCCAGAACCGCCATGCCCCAGGGTCCGCCTTCGCTCGCAGTGTCCATCACGGTGACAGGCGCATTCAGCGCTGCCGCCAGCATCTGCTGGCCCACGACAGGGGTCTTAAAGAGTCCGCCGTGTCCCATCAGTCTGTCCACGGTGACCTTTTCTTTCTTTAAAAGAATATCGTTCCCCACTTTCAGGGCTGCCAGGGCGCTGTAAAGGTGGCATCTCATGAAGTTCGCCAGCGTGAACGAAGCGTCGGGGGTGCGGACGAACATGGGACGACCGCCCTCGTTCAGTCCCGTCACCGGCTCCCCAGAAAAATAATTGTACGCCACAAGGCCGCCGCAGTCCTTGTCCGCCTCCAGCGCCTTGCGGTAGAGGACGCCGTACAGCTCATTCTTATCCGCCTTTATGCCAAAAGTCTCCCCAAACTCCTGAAACAGATTCACCCAGGCGTTCAGATCCGAGGTACAGTTGTTGCAGTGCACCATGGCTACGGGATAGCCGTCGGGTGTGGTCACCATGTCGATCTCTTCGTAATATTGGGACATCGCCTTCTCCAGCACCACCATGGAAAAGATGGAAGTACCCGCGGAGACGTTCCCGGTGCGCACCTTCACCGCGTTGGTAGCGGTCATGCCGGTGCCGGCGTCTCCCTCCGGAGGACACAGAGGACAGCCGGGCTGCAGCGTCCCGGAAGGATCCAGGAACCTGGCCCCCTCCTCCGTGAGAACTCCCGCCTGCTGTCCCGCAGGCAGAACCTTCGGAAGAATGTCCCGGATCTTCCAGGGGAAATGTTTCTCCCGGATCAGGGCGTCGAACTGATCCAGCATCTTCTGATCGTAATCCATCGCCTCGGAATCGATGGGGAACATACCGGAGGCCTCCCCGATCCCCAGCACTTTCTCACCGGTGAGCATATAGTGGATGTACCCCGCCAGCGTGGTAAAGAAAGCGATGTTCTTCACATGATCCTCGCCGTTTAAGATCGCCTGGTACAGGTGGGCAATGCTCCACCTCTGGGGAATGTTGAAGCCAAACAGGGGCGTCAGCTCCTTCACCGCCTGACCGGTCATGGTGTTTCTCCAGGTGCGGAAAGGCGTAAGGAGATTTCCCGCCTTGTCAAAGGGCATATACCCGTGCATCATGCCGGAAAAGCCCATGGCGGCGATCTTGCTCAAAGATACGCCGTACTTCTCTTTCACATCCTTTACAAGGGACGCGTAGCAGTCCTGCAGTCCCGTCCGGATATCGTCCAGACTATAGGTCCAGACCCCGTTCTCCAGACGGTTCTCCCAGTCGTGTACCCCCAGGGCGATGGGCTGATGGCTTCCGTCCACCAGCACCGCCTTGATCCTGGTGGAGCCGAATTCGATCCCCAGGATGGACTTTCCCGATTCGATGGCGCTTTTTGCTGTTTCCATAGATTCTGTTCCCTCCATAAATTATAGTCATTTCAGCCGCCTGCCGTTTCCCCTTTTTCTTGCGGCTGTCCTCCGCACCCGGACGGCGCGGGCAGATTTTCCCGATCCTCAACCATATATTTCAAGTATAAACTAGGCCCAAAACAGTGTCAATAAGAGAATTCGGGGCCGGCCTGCATACCCCTCCCCCCGGCCTCATATCTTTTTAGTGATCCTTTCGCATTTGAGGTGTCACTTGAAAAATCGAAAAGCCCTGTCCGTCCGCCAGCTTCTTTTGGCCGGCGGCCTTCTCACAGCTTTTGCGCTGCTGACGCTCTCCCTCTTCTCCTTTCCCAAAAAAGAGTCCGAATTTGAGATCTTCAGCCGCGAACTTTACACCCGGGAGATGACCGCCAACACCCTCAGCCTGCATTACAGTCTCGCAGATCCCGGCGCTTTCGGGATAGAGGATTACCCGGTCCTCCTGCCCTGTTATCTGCCCGGTTCCGAAACCGCAGAAAACACCTTTCTGACAGAAACCCTGGGACAGCTGAAGTCGCTTTCCAGGGACCGCCTCAGCTTCCAGGACCGCTACGCCTGCGATCTCCTGGAGCGAAACCTCTCCCTCTCGCTGCAGATGCGGGAATACCCCTACTATTCCGAATCCCTGTCCCCGACCCAGGGCGCCCAGTGCCAGATCCCCATCCTCCTCAGCGAATACACCTTCCGCAGCAAACAGGATGTGGAGGACTATCTGACCCTCCTCGGACAGACCGGGGCGTATTTTTCCTCCCTGCTGATCTATGAGCAGGAGAAAGCGGACGCCGGAAATTCCATGTCCGCCTACAGTCTCTCCCAGGCCGCCGATCAATGTGACACCATTGTCACAAAAAGCGAGCTGGAACAGGGTACCCACTTCCTTCAGACCAGTTTTCTGGAACGGCTGAAAGAACTGTCCGCCTCCGTAAAACTGACAAAAGGAGAGGCGAAAGAATACATCCACCGCAGCAACGACCTGTTGATGAACGTACTGCTGCCCGCCTATCAGGAGCTGGGCGGCGGGCTTCGGCAGCTGGAGATCAGCGCACCAAAAGTGACCAGCGGCCTGGCCTCCCTGCCGAAAGGACGGGAATACTACTGCCTGCTCCTCTCAGAAGAGACCGGCTCTTCCAAGACAGTCGAAGAGATCCGCACTCTGCTCCAGGAAAAGATGGCCGCGGAGTATGACGCCATCCGTCAGCTGGCAAGGGACTACCCCGGATGCCTCAGCTCCCTGGCGGCCGGGACCTACACGGACCTGGGGCTGAACGGTGAAACCGCCATGCTGGAAGATCTGCGCCGGCGCATGACAGCGGACTTTCCCGCCCTGCCGGAGGGAAATTCCCCGACAGTCACCGTAAAGGCGGTCTCCGACAGCCTGAGCGATTACTGCGCTCCCGCCTATTATCTGACTTCGCCCATGGACAGTACCGACACAAATGTCATTTACATCAATCCCAAGAGCGATCCAGACGATCTGGAGCTCTATACCACGCTGGCACACGAGGGTTTCCCGGGGCACCTCTACCAGAATGTCTTTACCGCCGCCAATCTCCTCTCCCTGGAAGAGAGCCGGATCCGCCAGCTCCTCTACACCGGCGGTTATTTAGAAGGCTGGGCCCTGTATGTGGAGCAGTACGCCTATGACTACGCCTCCCGCCTCCTCGCGGAGCAGGGACGCCCGGCAGACGCGGTCTGCGCCCAAATTGAAAAGCACAACCGGAGCCTTCAGCTCTGCCTGTACTCCCTCCTGGATATCATGATCCACTACGACGGCGCCGGCCTCAGCGATATCTATGACACCCTGGAGGTTTTCGGCGTCACCGACCGCAATGCCGTCTCCCTCATCTACACCTATATCTGCCAGTCCCCCGCTAACTATCCGAAGTACTATCTCGGCTTTCTGGAGATCCTGGAGTTAAAACAAATGGCCCGGGAGCTCTGGCAGGAGGATTACAGCGATACCGCCTTCCACCGCTTCTTTCTGGAGTGGGGTCCCGGAGATTTTGCGGGGCTGCAGGAAGTCCTGCAGCATTACCACCCTCATTCCGTGTGAGGCTTCCGAAGGTAGCAGGGAACCAGCTGGATCCGTCCACGGTGCATTACCACCCTCATTCCGTATGAAGTTTCGGCCGCGGTACCGCGGTCTTAAAACCTCTCTCCGTCCGGCCCCCGGACGCCGGGCCAAAATGTGCAAAAATTGCTCTGAAACCCTGCTGACTTATGTCATATTTTTTGCCGAAAAAACTTGCAAACGCTGTAAAATAGTGCTAGTATAAATGCGGAGAGCAATAAATGCTAAGCGTTTATTGCCTCCGCATTGCTGTCATCAGCACTGTTATTTTTATTTGCAAAGGTTTCATCGGCAGGAAAGGAGCAGTTATGAATCCTCCCGAATTATACCGGCTTACCCCCGAGCAGAAGGCCCGTTACCTGGTCCAGCCCGACAATCTTCCAAACTTTTCCAGAATGCTGGAAGGAGAGCAGGAACACATCATGGGGCTGAAGAGTTCCTCCATGCGCTTCTGGTGCAATACAGAGACCACTTGCTTTGCCAACCACTGGCACACCGCTCTGGAGATCATCACTCCCATCGAGGACACCTACACTGCCCAGATCCTTTCCGAAACCTATGTGCTGCAGCCGGGAGATATCTTTATCATCCCCCCCGGAACCGTACACGCCCTGCAGGCGCCTCCCACGGGATGCCGTCTGATCTATACCTTTGAACTGAACATCCTCTCCCAGCTTCCGGGCTATAATTATGTACAGGCTCTGCTCTCTGAGCCCATGTGGATCCGGTACGACGACAATCCCGATTATTACACCGCCGAGATCAAACTGATCCGGGACCTGGCGGAGCATTACTGGGGGGACAGCATCACGAAGGAAATGAATATCTATGCCTGTCTGCTGAGCTTTTTTGCCAAGATCGGCGAGAACAATATCGGCACGCTTCCCGCCTCAACCACCTCAACCGTGAAGAACAGTTCCGTCATGAACCAGCTGACCATCGTCCTGGACTTCATCGACAGCCACTATTCCGAGAGTGTGACCCTGGAACAGGCGGCGCAGCTGGCCGGATTCTCGAAATTTTACTTTACCAGACTGTTCAAGGAATACACCAATCACACTTTCTACGAATATCTCACGGAAAAGCGGATTCGGGCCGCGGAACAGATGCTCCTCGTCCCCAAATTTCCCGTGACGGAAGTCTCCATTCAGGCGGGCTTTTCCAGCCTTTCCTCTTTTAACCGCACTTTTAAGCGCAACAAAGGCTGCTCCCCAACGGAATACCGCAACATGTACACCATGGGCAGCCAGCAGAATTACTACCCAAAATCCGCGCAGAACAGCAATGAGGTCTGATCTATGGAACAATTGTTATTCAGTCTGAACGCCACCGTTCCCGTCTTTTTGGTGATGGTGATCGGTTATCTTCTAAAGCAATTCCGCGTTGTGGACGAACCCTTCGTAAAAACCCTGAACCGTTTTAACTACCGGATCACCCTGCCCGTGCTCCTGTTCCGGGATATCGCGGAGTCGGACTTTTACGGTGTCTGGGACACCAGGTACGTCCTCTACTGCTTTTTTGTGACACTCGTGTCAATCATTGTAATCTGGGCAGTTGTCGGCTTGTGCTACCGGGACAAAGACCGCCTGGGAGAGTTTGTCCAGGCCGCCTACCGCAGCAGCGCCGCCGTCCTCGGGATCGCCTTTATCCAGAACATCTATGGCAGTTCCGGCATGGCGCCCCTGATGATCATCGGGACCGTTCCCCTCTACAACATAGCGGCGGTGCTTGTGCTCTCCTTTACCGGCCCCTCCGCCCACGGACTGGACAAGGCTTCCTTAAAGTCCGCTGTCAAGGGGATCCTGACCAATCCCATCATCATCGGGATCCTTCTGGGAATGATCGCGTCCGCCTGCCACATCACTTTCCCCGCCATGCTCAGCCGCACCATCGGGAATATCGCTTCCCTGGCCACTCCGCTGGCGCTTCTCGGGCTGGGCGCGGGCTTCGAGGGCCGCAGGGCCTTAAAACAGATCCGTCCCACTGCAGCGGCCTCCTTTATCAAGCTGATCCTGCTCCCCGCCATTTTCCTGCCGCTGGCCGTCCGCCTAGGCTTTACCACGGAAAAGCTGGTGGCGATCCTGATCATGCTTGGCTCCCCCACCACCGTCAGCTGCTACATCATGGCAAAGAACATGGGCCACGAGGGCACGCTGACCTCCAGCGTGGTGGTGTCCACCACCTTCTTCAGCTCCGTTACGCTGACGCTCTGGCTCTTTGTCCTGCGGAGCATGGGGCTGATCTGAGCCTCATCACCTTTTCCCGATATCCGGCTTTCTCACCCCATCCCCGCCGCAATCAAAATACTGGCGATGGCCCCTGCGAAGGTGGCCAGAAGGGCCCCCGCCATGGTGAAGCGGGTTTTCGTGACCTTCGCCGCCAGGAAATACACGCTCATGGTGTAGAATACCGTCTCCGTACAGCTCATCATGATGCTGGCGATCATACCGGGGTAGGAATCGGGTCCGTAGGCGGAAAAAATGTCCAGAACAAGGCCGGTGGCCGCGGAGGAGGAGAACATCTTCACCGCCAGCAGGGAGAGGATCTGCGCCGGGAAGCCGCAGACTTTCGCCACCGGAGCCAGAAAATTTTCCAGAAGATCAAAAAAGCCGGAGGCTCTGAGCACGCCTACGCCCACGATCAGGCCGATCAGCGTGGGCACGATGTCCAGCACCACCTTCAGCCCTTCCGCAGCCCCCTTCAGAAAGCTCTCATAGATCTTGACCCTGCCGATCAGTCCATATCCCACAACCAGAAAAAAAACCGCCGGAATGATAAAATTTGACACATATGTCATCTATTTGCATCCCTCCCCCGCATACCGCGGTCCTTCCATTTGCAGAACAACACGGCCGTTATCGTGCTGATCAGCGTCGCCACGATGGCGGGCGCCACCACCCGGGCCGGATTCGCGCTGCCGTACTGACTCCGATAGGCGATCATATTCACGGGTATCAATTCCAGAGAAGATATGTTCAGGATCAAGAAGATGCACATCTCCCGGGAGGCCACGCGCTCCTTCCCCTCCTGAAGATACTGGGGGTTCCCCCTCTCCCGCTCCAGGTTCGCCAGCTCTTCCATGGCCTTCAGCCCCGCCGGGGTACAGGCCCAGCCCAATCCAAGAATATTCGCGATCACGTTTGTCGCGATATAGCCGAAAGCGGGATGGTCCCTGGGGATTCTTGGAAACAGAAAGTGCAGGAACGGGGAGATTCCCCTGGTGAGCCGGTCCACCAGCCCCGCCTCCTGGGCGATCTGCATCATCCCCATCCAGAGGGCCACCACTCCCACCATGGTGATGCAAAGGGAGATCGCCTCCCCCGCGCTGTCGATGGCGGCGTTGGTCACCGCCTCCATATTCCCTGTGGCAACGCCGCAGAGCACCCCGATCAGGATCATAAAGCCCCAGATATAGTTCAGCATACCGCCGTCACGCCTCATTTTCACCGCTTACGCTATTGTATGCGCATGCAGCGCCTGACAGAACAGCCCGGCACAAATCCTCCCGCCCCGGCCCGGACAGCAGACGGGCCTTCCACCCGTTCAGTCCCTCACGCCCGGACAGACAAAAAGACAGGAGACCCCGCCCTGCGGTTTCTCCTGTCCAAATTGATCGTCTTATTTCCCGTCTGCCCGAGGCCCTTTTCCCAAATCCGCCGCCTATGACGGTTCTGCTTGAAGCCTGTCGAGCCTGCCTCTTACTCCACGCCCATCTTCTTCATCAGGTCGATGATGTCTCTCACTGTGGTGATATTCTCCAGCTTATCAATGGGGAGCTCCACGTCGTACTCATCCTCGAACCCCATGACCAGCTCCGCGATGTCCAGGGAATCTGCGCCAAGGTCGTCCGTCAGGACGGTGTCCTCGGTGATCTCGTCTTCGCTCACATTCAGCTTCTCCGCAATGATCTGCTTGATCTTCTCCAACATAAAATGTAACCTCCTCCAGCAATCCGCATCCGGCTTTCACGCCGGAAACCTGTTCCAATCACTCAAAAGTATAGGGAGGTAACGCTTGTTTGTCAAGAGGGAATGATTGTTTTTCCGTCTACCGCTTTTTTCGGATCAGGATCAGGGGCGTCCTCTGCTGGCTCTGCCCCGCCGGATTATCCCGGATCATCTGCGCCAGGACGCTGTCTTCTATCGAAATATCGTCCGCCTTTCCTAAAATAACCTGGCCGAAGTCGTTGGCGTCCACGATCATGGCGCTGATGCCGAGTTTATTGCGGATCTCGTTGCAGACCAGCCTGGAGTCCTCCGGGATCTCGATGCCGATGTCCCGGTATTCCGTCCAGGCCCCGTCGTAAAATCCGTCCAGCCCGCTGACCTCCCTTCCCGCAATGCGGTAGAACACGCCGTGGATCCCGATAAGCTTTGCCAGCCCGCCGGCGGCGCTGGCCGCCAGGACCCGGAGCAGTCCCACCCTGTCTATGGCGTACTGCATGTTGATCGCCATTCCCACGCCGTAGCCGCCCCGGTTCTTCCGGCAGGCAAAGCGTGAGAGGAACCGGGCCCAGCCCCCTATCCGGATATCCTCCCGTCGGATGATCCGGTTCTGACAGATGCTTATGATCTTCTCACTGATGGAGAGGATGTCCCCCTCCTCATAGAGTTCCGAGACATATTCCCGGATCACGTCGATATAATTGTCCTTGTCGGTGATGAACCGGGTCTGGATCGCGTGCCGCAGATACACTTCCCCGCCCACCTGAATCTCCACGTTTTTTGAGGCATCATCAGTTTGTGTGAAACATATATGCCTGCCTCATGGCATATAGTTCATCTTATTCTGCCTTG
>CANQEV010000025.1 GCA_947595925.1 uncultured Acetatifactor sp.
GCAGGAAAACAGCAGACAGGAAGACAGCAGGCGGGAGAGCAACAGGCAGGAAAACAGCAGACAGGAAGACAGCAGGCAGGAGAACAGGGAGTGGCAGACGGGATCAGGGAAATGCAGCCGGCCGGGAGGAATGGCCGGGCGATAAGAACCGGCGGACGGTTTTGGAGAAAAACGGGGGACGCGGCGGTCCAGCTCCTGTTTCCCAGGCGGTGCCCGGTGTGTGACAGGATCGTAAAGCCCTCCGGGGAAAAGATCTGCGTGGAATGTCTTGGAAAGCTGAAGCCGATCTCCGCGCCCTGGTGCATGAAATGCGGAAAGAAGCTGCGGCGGGAGGGAGAATTCTGCGAGGAATGCCGGGACGGCAGAAGTCATTATTATACCGCGGCCAGGGCCCTTTATGAATACGGGAGCGCGGCTCCCTCCATATACCGCCTGAAATACGGCGGACGCCGGGAGTACGGAGACTTTTTCGGAGAGGAGATGGCCGCGTGTCTTGGGGATTTCATCCGGGGGACGGGGGCGGAGGGACTGGTCCCGATCCCGCTCCATCCAAAACGGCAGCGGAAGCGGGGATACAATCAGGCGGAGGTTCTTGCCAAGGCCCTTGGAGGAAAAACAGGTCTCCCTGTGTATGACAAAATATTGGTCAGAATAAAAAATACAGCGCCATTAAAGAATCAAAATTCTAAAGAAAGGCAAAATAATTTGAAAAAGGCTTTTCTTGTGAGAAAAAATGATGTAAAATTAAATACAATCATTCTTGTAGATGATATCTATACCACCGGCAGCACGGTGGATGAAGCTGCAAGAGTTCTTTTGGACAACGGAGTGGGGAAGGTTTATGTTGTTGCGTTGGCGGGGAGCGAGGAGGTATCACTATGGCATTGAGCACACAGACCTGTAAGAGATGCGGAAGACTGTTCAACTATCTGGCGGGGGACAGACTCTGCCCTGTCTGCAAAGAAGAGATGGAAGTAAAATTCCATGAGGTAAAGGATTTCATCAAAGAGCATGAAAACGTCACGATTGCCCAGGTGTCGGAGGAGTGCAACGTGCAGCCCGCCTGGATCCAGAGGTGGCTCAGGGAGGAAAGACTTGAACTGACGGAAAATTCGGCGATTACGCTGGACTGCGAGAGCTGCGGCGCGCCGATCCGCTCGGGAAGGCTCTGCAATAAATGCGCGGAAAGGCTGCGCAGTGCCGCGGGAGATTATATCCATGCCCACAAGGCCCAGACCGAGACGCCGTCGGTGCGTTCCGACAGCGCCAGGATGCGCTTTATTCAGAATGATTGACGGGTGACGGTATGTTAAATCAGGAAAAAGTCATTTTGATGACGAAACTTGCCTCTTATGAGGAAAAGGAAGGAAAGAAGAACGAGAATATCGGGAATTTCTTTCGGGGGGATTACGTGGCGATCCAGGTAGTGAAATCGCTGATATGCGCCACGCTGACGTTTGTCTTGATTTTTGCGATGTATATTTTCTACGATCTGGATGCCTTTATGACAGAAATTTACAAGATCGACCTTTTCAGCTATATCAAGAACATCCTGATATTTTACATCGTCACGGTGGTATTTTACTGTGCTCTGACATATGTGTTCAGCACCTGGCGTTATTTCAGGGTCAGAAAAAGTCTGAAGCTCTTTTCACAGAACCTGAAGAAACTGAACGCAATGTACCGGGAGCGTAAAAACTAAAACTTCCGGGGGAGGAAGAAATGACTCTATTGTTGGAATATAGGGAAAAAATAAAGCGGTTTTACAGGATGAATTCCGTGGTAATCCTGCCGGTATTGAAATTCCTGGTGGCGTTTTTTGCGCTGAACGGCGTCAATACCCTGCTGGGTTATATGCCGAGGCTGGACAATATCGCCATCGTTCTGATCGCGTCTCTGGCGTGTTCCTTCCTGCCCGCCGGTTTCCTGACGCTGCTCTGTGCAGTCTTCAGCATAGCGCACTTATATGCCATGTCCCTGGAAGCGATGGGCGTGGGATTATGCGTGTACCTTGTGCTCTTTTTAATGCTGTTCCGGTTCGCTCCAAAGGATTCTTACGTGGTGATCCTGACGCCGCTGCTGTTTTCCCTGAAGATTCCCTATGTCGTACCCATTGTGGTGGGCCTGATCGGGAATCCTGTCTCGGCAGTGTCCGTGGCTTGTGGAGTCATCGTGTATTATCTCCTGACGATGATGGTGGGATGCGCCCCGACTATTCGCACGATGAACGATTTCTCAGAGAAACTCCGCTATCTCATAGAGAATCTGATGGAAAACAAGTCCGCGATTGTAGTGGCCGCGTCGTTTGCAGTGACCGTAGTGGTGGTGTACGTGATCAGAAGGATGTCGGTGGAATACGCGTGGACGATTGCCATGGTGGCGGGAGCCATGGTGAATCTGCTCATTCTCTTAGTGGGGAACCTGATATATGATATCGATCTGTCCATGATCGGCGCGGTTCTGGGATCGATTCTCGCGATCGTGATCGCAAAGGTTATCGAGTTTTTCCGATTTTGCGTGGATTACAGCCGGACGGAGAAGGTGCAGTTTGAGGACGATGAATATTATTATTATGTAAAGGCTGTTCCCAAGATGAACGTGGCGGCATCCACGAAGACGGTAAAGAAGATCAACACCAATACCCAGAGCGGGGTATCCGTGGGGAGCGCGGCTGCGGCCAGATCCTACGCGGAGTCCAGAAACACTGAAAAGCCGGGCACTGTGGCCCGGACGAGGACAGAGGCGGGCTACGGAAGGGAACATGTGACGCCGGGCACGCAGAGGACCCAGGCGGGAAGCCAGGGCACAGCCGCCAGGACGGCAGGCCGTACCGGAAATTCCGCAGCGCCCCGCACGGGGGCGAATATGTCCTCCGGAGGCGGCAGTTACGGCACAACAGCCAGAAGCGCGGCGGGGAGAACTGTGAACCCCTCCGGAAACAGGAGTACGGTACAGCAGCGAACTCGCACGAATTATTCCGCACAGGGAGCGGCAAGAAACAGTCAGAGGGCAGGGGATTCCGAAGATGACGAGGAGTTTTTTTAACGGATGCAATATTTGGAGAGGCTGCAGGGATATCTGAATAGTTTTAGGACGTATAGTACCAACATGGACTGGGGCGACCTGATTGAAATTTTTATCATTGCCATCCTGGTGTACTATATTCTCGCATGGATGAAGACCACGCGCGCGTGGGCCCTGCTGAAGGGCCTTATTGTGATTGGCGGTTTTATGGTGATCGCGGTCATCATGGAGATGAAGACAATCCTCTGGATTGGGGAAAAAGTCCTTGGATTTGCCGTTATCGCCTTGATCATCGTAATGCAGCCGGAACTTAGAAAAGCTTTGGAGGAACTGGGAAACAAGAATCTTTTCTGGGATTTCACCGGGAAACTCCCCTTTGACAGCCGCAAACGGGTGGATGAGAGCGTTCTCTCCGAGAGGAGCATCAACGAGATTGCAAAGGCCTGTACGGAGATGGGGAGGGCGAGGACCGGCGCCCTGATCGTGATCGAACGAAGCGAGTCACTGCGGGAGTACGCCCGCACGGGAATCGATGTGGACGCGGTGGTGACAAGTCAGTTGCTGATCAATATTTTTGAAAAAAACACGCCTCTGCACGACGGAGCGGTGATCATATCGGAAAACCGGGTTGTCTCCGCAACCTGTTATCTTCCGCTGACAGACAATCTGAACCTGAGCAAGGATCTGGGAACCCGCCACAGGGCGGCAGTAGGCATCTCCGAGGTCACGGATTCCCTGACTATCGTTGTGTCCGAGGAAACGGGAAGAATCAGCATTGCCTGTGGAGGAGAGCTGACGCGCAATCTGGATCAGGAGAAGCTTAGGACCATGATACGCCAGATCGTGATGAAGGTGGGGGACGACGATCAGTCCGCAAAGGGCAGAGGGATCTTCAAGGGAAGGAGCAGGGAAAAGGCATGAAAAAAGTACTTGCAAATCTCAAGAGGATGCTGCTGCATAATACCGCCCTCAAAATTGCGTCTTTTTTTCTGGCGTTTGTGATCTGGTTCATTGTGGTGCTTGTTGGAGATCCCCAGGACACAAGGCCATACAGCAATATTCAGGTCCGGCTGGTCAACACGGATCTCTTGGAGGAACAGAATAAGGTATATGAGATTTTAGACCGGACGGACGTGGTCCGCGTGATGGTCACAGCGCCCACAAGTGTTTTTCAGTCTCTGCGGTCCAGCGATATCATAGCGGAGGCGGATGTGAGCAAGCTCACGGACATCAACACCATTGCGATCACCTACTATACCCAGAACACGGCCTGGGATGGGATTTCTTTTGAGGGAGATCACCAGGTAGTGCGCCTGAATGTGGAGGATAAGGACAGCAAGTGGGTCCGGATCGTCGCCCAGACGACGGGAAATGTGGCAGAGGGCTGTATAATCGGCGATATTACGACGGATCAGACGCTGATCAATATTTCCGGGGCAAAGTCCGCGGTGAGCCAGGTCGCAAGCGCCTACGCGGAGCTGAACGTGGAGGGAGCTACGAATGACATCTCCGCAAGCGTGGATATCTACCTCCGGGATGCGGAGGGAAAACGGATCTCTTCCCAGCGGGTAGAGATGAGCGCGGAGCATCTGCTCATGACTGCGGAGGTCCTTGCCACGAAAGAAGTGCCCCTTGAAGCAGAGATTATGGGAGAACCCGCCGAAGGATACATGACGATGGGCGGCCCGGAGCTCAGTCAGAACAGCGTGCTGATCGCCGGAACTTCCGCTAACCTCGCGACTGTGAACAAGATTACGATTCCGGCGGAAAAACTGGATATTACGGACTTGACGGTGAACAAGGAGTTCACTGTCAACCTGAAAGACTGTCTGCCAGACAACATCCGTCTTGCAGAAAGCGATTTTAACGGCAGGATCAGCGTAAATATGCAGATCGGTCAGATCAGGGAGAGAAATCTGGAAGTGCCTGCTGAAAATATTACGTTCCAAAATCTGCCGGAGGGCTTCGTGATATCAGTGTACCAGGATGAAGAGGGGCTGACGGTTCCGATTCCTGTCAGGGTGAGCGGTTTCTGGGACAAAGTAAATGGACTTCGGGCAAACGCTCTCACCGGGACAGCGGATCTCGCCGAATGGATGACGGCGGAAAACATCACGTCCCTGCAGCCGGGTATTTATGACATTCCCACGAAATTTGAAGTGGGCGAGTACATGACGGTGGAGGAGAGCGGGACGATCCGGGTCGAAATTACCGAGGCGGTCCCGGACGTGACAGAGGAGTAGCGGTCTTTAAGCCGGACAGAGATAGCACTCTCGTTAGAAACAAAGCAGGTAACGATAAGCGGCATGGACTTTAGGCCGGACAGAGAAAATGCTCTTGTGAGAAACCGCTGAACATGCTAAAATAAAAGAAAGAGGTAATCGGGGAAAATCAGAAAGCTGTGTGCAAAGGCAGTTGTCAGTCGGCGGAGCGCACCGGATCCGGTGCGGTTTCCATTGCGGGAGCTGGGATTGCAAAAGAAAATGACCGGTTTGGGGCAAGATCAGAAAGTTGGAGGGAAGCAGTATGGTAAGTCAGAAGGTTGTAATCAAAAACCCCACAGGACTTCATTTGAGACCGGCGGGGATTCTCTGTAAAGAGGCAATGCAGTTCAAGTCGTTGATTACATTTCAATACCGGGAGAACGTGGCGAATGCGAAGAGCGTTCTCAGCGTTCTGGGCGCCTGTATCAAGTGCGGCGATGAAATTACATTTATGTGCGAGGGCGATGACGAAGAGGAAGCGCTGAAAGCGCTGGTCGCGGTAGTGGAAAACGGACTTGGAGAATAAGAAGACAGCCATGGCACTGCGCCATGGCTGTTATTTTGTGGTCGTCTGCGTGATGCAGATAAAAGTTTCCGTTCGATAAGACCGGATCAGCGGTAGGTGAAATGATCCGTGTCCCGAATGATCAGTATCATAGTCTTTCCGGTGTTCAGTTCGATCTGCAGCTGGTTTTCGTCATAAAAGCGCGTTGCGCCGTAATCCGATGCTTTCTCCCAGGTGACAGGGATTCCCTTTCCGCGGGTAAAGAACCATCCGTCCCTGGTAGTGTCGACGCACTGCATGGCGAGATAACCTTCGCCGATGTCCTCCTGTTTTACACGCTGCACCAGGATATTGCTGAAGGCGAGCTGCTCATTGTTTGCGCCGTCGATATGGGGTTCGTCCGTACCTCCCGATAAATATTGGGAACGATAGTAAAGCCCGGTCTCTTCATCGTACTCGAAGTAACAGCGGGTCAGGGGATACGCTTCCGTCATGTCGATGTAGGTGGCGTTCACGGTGCTGTTTCCGTATTGGACGAGGGTGTTTGGAGAATTGTCCGGCGCAAAAACAAAATGGGTTTCGTCCGCGAGCCCCGGCCTCTCCATACTGTAGCCTTTCTTCTCGATGCCCTCCGTCAGGAGCTGCCCGGAGGTGTATGCGTTGTGCGGTTTTTCCCGGTCCGTGGTCCGGTAGAAGGAAGTGCTCTCGAACTGGCCGTCTATCGTCTCCGTGCCCTCCCGGTCCACCAGATCATAGATAAAGTAAGGACCACCGTAGTGCACGATCACGGAATCCCATTCGAAAGCCCAATAGGCGAAGTAACTTCGCAGGCTTCGGACATTGCCGATTTTTTTCAGGTCCTGCCAGTCCTGGAATACAGCCATCAGCCGGGTCATGCTGCCCTCCACCTTTGCCTCATAGAGTATGTCGGCCTGAGACAGGCTGTATTGAGGAAGCGCGCGGATCTCATTCGGGATCATCACGGCGATGGGGCGGTTTCCCGCAATCTCTTCATCAATCCATTCGTTTGTCAGAAGACTTCTGACCACCCCTTCCCGCGGCGGTATATTGTTAGGATCTACGACAGTATTGCCCTGTCTGTCGGGGGCGTCCCCCGTACTGCCTGTCTCTCCGATGGTTTCCCCAGGGGTTTCTTCAAATGGTGTATTGTGAAAACCGCATCCGGACAGGAGAACCAGTATCGTTAAAAAAATAACAGTCAGTCTCCAGCGTCTCATATCTAAAACCTCAGTGTTATTTTAAGAAATCATTCCGCAGATGGGGAATGCGATCAGTATGCCCAGTATAGCGCCGCCTAATACCTGCAGAGGGGTATGTCCCACAAATTCCTTTAACTTTTCATCCGGGGAGAGTTCCCGGCGTCCCATTTCGGCAAAGATCGCTATCATTTCGTTTAAAAGTTTTGCCTGGATACCGGTCTCCCGGCGCACCCCCATGGCGTCGTACATGACGATGAGAGCCAGGATCAGGGAGATGGCGAATTCGAAACTTTCGGAACCGTATTTGATGCAGGAGGCTGTGGCCAGCGCACATACGGTTGCGGAGTGTGAACTCGGCATTCCGCCGCTGCCGATCAGCCTTTCCGCCACAAATTTTTTTGTGAACAGCATATGGATCAAGGTCTTCAGGATTTGTGCGGCGAGCCAGCCGGCGGCTGCGGAAAGAAATATGGTGTTATGAAAAAATTCGCTCATCAGTACGCTCCGATACCCAGTATTGTTCTAAAGGATAACAATAAGTATAACTTATTTTTCAGAAAAAATCTATGCTTTTTCCCCAGAAAGTCACTTTTTCGCGGGAAAAACCATGCCTTGCATTTTGTGAATGAAAACGACTGTGGAGAGGCAAAAAGCTGCAAGCGGTTTTTCTGTATATTTTAAGCGGACCGCAGTTTTGAATGGAAAGTTCTTCTTGATAAGCTCTCTCAATTTATGTATTATAAAAGCAGCAGAAAGGGCAAAGAATATCCGTTTAGACGGGACGTATAACAAGAGAGAACGATGCGATCCGATGAAGAAAGCCAGATATGGCGCAGCTGATGTGGGATTCCAGGGAAGCGCTGTACGGAAAAGAGGAGAATATGAGTTTGTTGTCGGTGATCTGTCCATGTTATAACGAAGAGGAGAGCGTGGAGCTGTTTTATCGGGAAGTGATAAAAAACGAGGCTTTTTTTCAGGGGAAGGGAGTGGATATGGAGATCCTTTTCGTGGACGATGGATCGAAAGACGCCACTCTTTTGGAGATAAAAAAACTTCGGAAGGACGACGAAAGGGTGCGATATGTTTCCTTTTCCCGGAATTTCGGCAAGGAAGCGGCTATGTACGCGGGACTGGAAAAGTCCCGGGGGGATTATGTAGTGATCATGGACGTGGATCTTCAGGACCCGCCCTCGCTGCTGCCGGAGATGTTTTCCTATGTGGAACAGGGGTATGACTCGGTGGCGACGAGACGTGTCAGCCGGAAGGGGGAACCGCCGGTCAGAAGCTTTTTCGCAAGGCTGTTCTACCGTCTGATGAAGAAGATCTCCAGGACGGAGATCATGGACGGTGCCAGAGATTACCGCATGATGACCAGGCAGATGGCGGAGGCAATACTCTCCATGGGGGAATATAACCGCTTTACCAAGGGAATTTACGGCTGGGTGGGTTTCCAGACGAAGTGGCTGGAATATGAGAACGTGGAGCGTGCAAAGGGGGAGACCAAGTGGAGTTTCTGGAAATTGCTTCTGTATTCCGTTGAGGGGATCACGGCGTTTTCCACCGCCCCGCTCTCGATCGCGTCAGTTATGGGCGTGCTGTTTTGTCTCATTGCCTTTGTGATGATCCTATTTATCATTGTCCGCAAGCTGCTCTTTGGCGACCCGGTGTCCGGCTGGCCTTCGCTGGTCTGCATCATTTTAATGACCAGCGGCGTACAGTTTTTCTGTACCGGGATCCTGGGACAATACCTGGCGAAGACCTATCTGGAGGTTAAGAGGCGTCCGATCTACATCGCGAAGGAGGAGGTATGAGCAGGGGGATAGAAAGGCATCGGATAAGCGAAAAAAAGAGATGACTGACGAAACTGTGGGAATTGCGCGATGAAAATAGTTTGCATTATTCGACAAGTATGGTACAATTAGTAGGACGGTCGCAGATAAGGGGCAACATTCGACTTATGAATGAAAGGAGAATTCATAACATGGATATTGCAACTGTGACAGATTTCGAACTGGAGAGATATATCACAACAATTATGCTCGATATAGGGGTTCCCGCCCACCTGAAGGGATATCATTATCTCAGAGACGCCATTCTTTTGTCCGGAAGGGACATGGAGGTGGTGAGTTCGGTGACGAAACTCCTGTATCCCACAGTAGCCAGGCATTTCAAGACCACCGATCAAAAGGTGGAACGTGCCATACGCAACGCGATAGAGGTTTCATGGATTAGGGGAAACGATGAGACCTTTGAAGAACTGTTTGGATACTCGGCAGCTTCCGGTAAAACAAGGCCAACCAATAGTGAATATATTGCCAGGATCGCCGATAAGGTACGATTAGATATTAAATCCATGTAGATGAACGGTAAATGGATGATATTAGGTCAAGTGTAAAGAACCGCGCCCCTTTGGACGACTGTCACGCAGCTGCTTCCCGGTAGCTGCATTTTTTTCGTCAATTCCCTCTATTTTTCTTTCTATTTTCAGATTTTCGTGGCATAATAAGGAAGGATATGGTACAATGTTCGAGAAGAGCGGGGGAAACGATCCGCAATAAGGGCTGCCGAGGGAAGATATGGTGGCGATACTGTGTGCACTGCTGATCCCGGTCACATTTCTGATGGGAAAGGCGGTTTTGAAAATTTTGTACTGCACTGGGAAGAGGGAATTCCTATTTCGGGAGGATGCGTTCCTGACCGGCGTGGTTGTGCTGATCGGACTGGCTGAGGCCGCTCATTTGGGAGCAATGGCATGCGGGCGGTCTGTTTCTGTAGCGGTAAAACTGCTTGTCATGCTGACCGCGGGAATGGTTTTGTTCTGTGCGGCAGTGCTGACGTTCTGCTGCTTTCGAGAGAACAGGACCAAAAAAGATGGCAGGGCAGGGGGCGGCCAGCCTGTCGGGGAGGATTCCCGCCCGGCGGAGGAAAGGACAAGCCCGGACAGTTCCATAAAAAGAGAAGCGCCGGTGCTGGTCTGCCTGGGGATCCTGGCGGCGGTTCTGGTTTATAAGATCCTGGCGGGGGCGTCTGTTTACATGGACGAGGATATTACCCTGGAGACGGTGACGACATTCCTGCAGACCGACAGGATGTATGAGATAAATCCTCTGACAGGGATTCCTTACCAGTCGGGACTTCCCTCACGGCTGAAGATCTTATGCCTGCCTACGTTCTATGCGGCTCTTTGCAGGCTTTTTTCCGTATCGGCTCAGCTCCTGGTCTGGAAGGCGGTTCCGCTCCTTGTGCTGCTTGGAGCGTTTGCGGCGTATAGCTGCCTGGCAAAGAGCCTGTTTCCGAAAAACCGGCTGCACAGGGAACTTTTTCTGTTGTTTGTCCTCCTGATCTTTCTTTTGGGGGACGATATGTACGGGATGGAGGGATTCGGCCTGCTGTACGCGGGGTTCCAGGGGACGGCCATTCGAAGCGCCGTGCTTCTTCCCTATCTGTTCAGTCTCTGTATCCGGAAAAAGTGGCGGCTGGCGCTGGGACCGGTCCTGGCGGAAGCCTGCGTCGTATGGACTTTGTACGGGCTGGGCGCGGGGGTGGTCATTCTGGGAATCTTCGGGGTGGCGGAAGCGGTCGGCAGAAGGAGTGCCGGGCGGAAGGAGGTCTCGAAATGGGAGAACTCTTAGGAAAAGCCTGGAGAGGTTGGCTGGAATTTGAAGGGGCAAATAAACTGACGGCGCTGTTTCTCCTGTCACTGTTTCTGTTTTGGATCCTGAAACTGGGGGAGAGGGACCACAGGAGGCTCTTTCGATATGGTTCCGTCATGGGAATTGTCTGTATCTGTCCCATAACGGCAGCGATTCTTCTTCTGTACCAGACAAAATATTATGATTATCAATGGATCTGGATCCTGGTGCCCTTCACGGCGATGATCGCCTGCGGAGGCGTGCTGCTTTTGGACAGGCTTTGGAAGGAGAGCGCTATCGCCGGATGGAGGAAGGGGATTTTCCTGGCCGGGGTCTTGGCGTTGGTTCTGCTCTGCGGAGGCGGTACCGTTTCCAAGTGGGACGTCCGGGACCTCCGGGAGGAGCGGGAGAAAGCGGCCCGGACGCTGGAAGCAATTTCAGAAGGACAGGAGGCAATCTGCCTCTGGGCACCGGAGGAAATTCTGGAGCACGCGAGAAGCCTGGACGGAAGCCTGACCCTGGTTTACGGGAGAAATATGTGGCAGGAGCACCTGAACGCCTTTTCTTATGACGCTTATACGCCGGAACAGAGGAACCTGTATGTCTGGATGTCCCTGGCGGAGGAAACCGGCCGCCTGGATGTAGAAGTGGAGGGCGTGGAAACGGCGGGGGAGACGCCGCCGGAAGGAACGGTCATAAAGGGGGAGGACGCGGTTCGGGATGCGCTGGCCCTGGGGGTGAACAGGATCCTGCTGCCGGGCTGCATGGAGGAGGACGCCATAGAGGAATTGGAAAGGGTCCTGCAGTGCACTGCGGAGAAAATAGAGGAATATTATCTCTTCCGGCTGGATCCGGCGGCATCGCAAAGCCGGTGAAAGAATGGAATATCGAGCAAAGGAAACGGTTATGAATGGGAACGGAGCGCCGACAGTCAGCATTGTCACGCCGGTCTATAATGTGGAAAAGTGGATAGAGGAAACCTTGGACTGTGTACGGGCCCAGACATTTCCTGACTGGGAGATGCTCCTGGTGGAGGACGGCAGTACGGACCGAACGGTGCCGGTGATCGAGAAGTATCTGGAACGTACCGGGGAGGGCAGGATCCGGCTGATCCGGCAGGAAAAGAACGGCGGCGCCGCCAAAGCGCGGAACCGGGGAGTCCGGGAAGCGATGGGGCGGTATATCGCTTACATTGATGCCGACGATCTGTGGGAGCCGGAGAAACTGGAGCGTCAGGTGGCGTTCATGGAGGAGCGGAAAGCGGCCTTCAGCTTTACCGGTTATGAGTTCGCGGACGAGTACGGAAAGGGTCTGGGCAAGATCGTCCGCGTGCCGGAGCGTCTGGATTATCAGGAGGCGCTGAAAAACACCACAATTTTTACTTCTACGGTAATGTTCGACACGGAAAAAATACCGAAGGAAGAGTTGGAAATGCCCATTATAAAGAGCGAGGATACGGCGCTTTGGTGGAGGATCCTGCGCCAGGGGCATCTCGCATACGGATTGGATGAGAATCTTGTAAAGTACCGCCGGGCGGGGAAATCCCTGTCGTCCAATAAACTGGAGGCGATCCGGAGGATCTGGAACCTGTACCGCAGAGCGGAAGGGCTGAGCGTGCTGAGCAGCGCAAGGTATTTCTGCTATTGGGCGGTGCGGGCGGTAAAGCGCCGGATCTAGGAGGAAATGGTTTGAAAAAGAATGGATATCAGGAAAAACTACAGAGGGCGGAATCCTGTAAGCGTCTGATCAATCTCGGTCTGTCCGCTCTGAGCCTGGGGCTGGTGATCGCTATTTTTGCTTACAACTGGATGCATCATTTCCGGTACAGTCTGGTGGAGCCCTTAAAATTTTATAAGAACGGTCACCTTTTGGAGATTACCATTTACGGAGTCGTCCTCTATATGTTCGCAAAAATGTATGGAGGCATGCGGCTGGGGTATCTGAAGAACGCGGAGATTGTTTTCTCCCAGATTTTCGCCACCCTGATCGCGGACATCTTTATCTATGGGGAATTGTCTCTGATGGCGTTCCAGCTCTTTGTGCCGAAAGTGTTCATATGGATGTTTCTGGAGCAGTCCGCCGTGCTGATCGTCTACACGAATCTGGCAAATAAGGTCTACCAGTCCATCTTCCCGCCGAGAAAGATTCTGTTGATCCATGGGAAACATCCTGTGGAGGGAATCTGCGAAAAATTCCAGGGCCGCAAGGACAAATATGTCATCGTGGAGAAGTTTCAGGACGACGGGAATACGGAGGAGGTCTGCCGCCGGATCCAGAAGAGCTGTGAAGAGGGGAAGTGCAGCGCGGTTGCCCTCTGGGACCTTCCCGTGGAGGAGAGGAATATACTGCTGAAATACTGTTACGCCCAGTCCATCCGGGTATATATGATGCCGAAGATTGCGGACGTGATCCTTCTCGGCGCGGAAGAACTTCATGTCTTTGACAGTCCGATGCTCCTTACCAGGGAGTACAGTCTGACTATGGAACAGAGGTTTTTGAAACGCCTGATCGACATTGTCTGCTCGGCGGTTCTGATCCTGCTCACATCCCCCATTATGCTGGTCACGGCGATTTTGATCAAGCTCTGTGACGGAGGGCCGGTGCTTTATAAGCAGGTGCGCTGCACGAAGGGTCAGAGGGAGTTTCGGATCCTGAAATTTCGCAGTATGAGGCCGGACGCGGAAAAGGACGGGGTGGCGAGGCTGGCCAAGAAGCATGATGACCGGATCACTCCCGTGGGGAAAGTGATCCGCAAGTGCAGGATCGATGAACTGCCCCAGCTGTTCAATATTTTGAAAGGGGACATGTCTTTCATTGGCCCCAGGCCGGAGCGGCCGGAGATCATCGCCCAGTATCTGGAGGTGATGCCGGAGTTTGCGTACCGGATGAAGGTAAAAGCGGGGCTGGCCGGGTTCGCCCAGGTGTACGGAAAGTATAATACAACTCCCTACGACAAGTTAAAATTGGACCTCGCTTATATTGAAAATTATTCCGTCTGGCTGGACGTGAAGCTGATGCTTCTGACGCTGAAGGTGCTCTTCTGGCCGGACAGCACGGAGGGCGTGGACACGGAACAGATCACTGCCCTGCGGAAGGAAAAGCAGGAAGGCCGGGACGAGGATGAGTAAGAAACAGGGGCGGACAGAGTGCCGGAAAGGGACGGTTTCATGAGGTTACAGGTTCTTGTGGCGGCGGTGAACGCGGAACCGCGGGAGCTGGCGGAAAAAATGAATCTGCGGACGGACGCCCTGATCGTGAACCAGTGCGACAGGCACGATTATGAGGAGTGGGAGCGGGACGGCAGGAAAATAAAATGTCTCTCCATGCCTGAGAGAGGTGTGGGGCTGAGCCGGAACACCGCCCTGATGCGGAGCGAGGGCGACATCTGCCTCTTCAGCGACGAGGACATCCGGCTGGAGGACGATTATGAGGAGAAGGTCCTGGGGGCATTTGAGAAAAACCCGGACACGGATGTGATCCTCTTCAACCTGGAGATCGACCCCTCCAGAGCAACTTATCATAATGATACGTGCCACCGGGTCCGCTGGTACAATTACGGGAGATATGGGCTTGTGGCGGCAGCCGTCCGCAGGGAGGCCGTGATCCGTGGGAACATCAGCTTTTCCCTGTTGTTTGGCGGGGGCGCCAGATACAGCAACGGCGAGGACAGCCTGTTCCTTCACGATTGTTTGAAAAAGGGACTGCACCTCTATGCGGAGACCGTCAACATTGGAAGGGAGATCCTCAGGGAATCCACCTGGTTTCAGGGATATCATGAGAAGTTTTTTTATGACCGCGGCGTCCTGTATGCGTATCTCTACGGTCCCATGGCGGAACTCTGGACCCTGCGGTATCTGCTGGTAAAGAAAAAGACAGTTTGTGGGAAAGTCCCTTTTTCCAAGGCATGGGAAAACATGCGCCGGGGGATCCGGGAGGGGAGGGATATCCGGGGGCGCAGGCAGCAGTGAGATGCCGGGACTACAGAAGGCCGTGGGAAGCCGCGGGGGCGGGTTGAAAACCGTATGGGACAAGAGGCTGTAAAGGACAGCGAAAAGAGGTCCTGAGAGAGGGGCGGGCGCTGGGAAAAGGCTTCGGTGCGGAAGGAGCAACAGACGAAACGCCGGGTCGGACGAAGGACCGGACACGCGGCGGTTCCGGCACGGGAGAGACTGCAGGTTCGCCGGACATAAGGCCGGAATGAATGGGAGAGAGAATGCGGGTTTTATGGATCTGTAATATCATGCTGCCGATGATCGCAGAACAACTGCATGGGGAGCCCAGCAACAAGGAGGGCTGGCTTTCCGGGCTGGCGTCCGTGGTCCTGGACAGAAAGCGGGAGAATGGGATTGAGCTGGCCGCAGCGTTTCCCATGCCGGAGGATCTGACTGGGTCAGCGGACAGGGCGGACCTTGCCGCGTCTTCGGAGCGGGGCGGGGCTCTTGTATGCAGGGGAAAATACATTGACGGGGAGCGCACCCTGGACTGGTACGGCTTCCGGGAGGACGTGGGGAACGCCCACGTTTATGCGGAGGATCTGGAGCCGCAGATGCGCTGGATCTTTGAGGATTTCCGGCCGGATGTGGTACATTGCTTCGGCACGGAGTACGGTCACACCCTGGCCGCCTGCCGGGTATTTCCAAAGAAAAACCGCATCCTGGTGGGGATCCAGGGTTTGTGCGGAGAATGTGCGGCGGCGTATTTTGCAAACCTCCCGGAGAAGGTCATTTGCTCCGCTACTCTGCGGGACCGGCTGAAGAAGGACGATCTGATCCGGCAGCAGGAGAAATTCGTGCGCCGGGGAGAGACGGAACAGGAGGCCCTGGGCCTTGCGGGAAACGTGACGGGGCGGACCGCCTGGGACAGGCATTACGCGAAGGAGTGGAACCCCGGGGCCAGCTATTTTGAGATGAACGAGACTCTGCGCCCCAATTTTTATCGGGGGGAGTGGCGGCCGGACCAATGCGAGCCCCACGCCATTTTTTTAAGCCAGGGGGACTATCCCATCAAGGGGCTGCACTATATGCTTCTTGCGCTGCCGGAGATCTGCTCCGCGTATCCGGACACGCAGGTCTATGTGGCGGGAAACAGTATCGTAAAGCATAAGACCTTGAAAGACAAGCTGAAGATCAGCGCTTACGGGAGATATCTGCGGAAACTGATGAAGGAGAACGGGCTGGAAGAGAGGCTGCACTTTCTGGGAAAGCTGAACGCGGAGGAGATGAAGGACCGGTATCTGAGGAGCGGGCTTTTTGTCTGCTGTTCCTCGGTGGAAAATTCTCCCAATTCCCTGGGCGAGGCCATGCTTCTCGGGGTGCCCTGCGTCAGCGCGGAAGTGGGGGGCGTGGGGAGCATCTTTGCCGGGGGACGCGACGGCATACTCTACGAGGGCTTTTCCCGTGAGGACCCGGAGCGGAGCGGCCCGGAGGGGGCGGCCCGGAACGCGGCAAATCTGGCAAAAGCGGTGATCCGGATGTGGTCGGATCCCGAAAAAAGGGAGTTTTACAGAAAAAACGCCAGGGAACACGCCATGCGGACCCATGATCCGGAGACAAATTACCGGAGGCTGGTGGAGATTTATGAAGAGATCTGCCGGGGCGCGGCGGAGGGCGGCGGCTCTGACCAAAAACGGAATCCGGATGCGGCAGGGGTCCGGGAAAAGGAAATGCTGCAGGAAAAGTCCCTGGAAAGGCGAATGTCGCAGGAAGAAAAGCCCCGGGAAACAGGCGGGATGGACGCCGGAGAGAATATCATAAACGTCCCGCGGTTTGTCTTTCTGTCGAATTATATCAACCACCACCAGATCCCTTTCTGTCAGGAAATGACGGAACGACTGGAGGGCTCTTTCGCCTTTATCCAGACGGAGCCCATGGAGGAGGAGCGGAAAAAAATGGGCTGGGATGGCAACCGGGCGCTCCCCTTTGTCGTCAAATATTATGACGAGCCGGAAAAATGCCAGAAGTGGATCGACACCTGCGAAGTGCTGATCTTCGGCGGGGTGGACGACGAGCGCTACGTGCAGGGCAGGCTGAGAGCGGGAAAACCCATGTTTCGCTATTCCGAGCGGCTGTATAGGACCGGCCAGTGGAAAGCGATATCCCCCCGGGGGCTTCGGAAAAAATATCTGGACCACACCCGTTACCGGAAAAGCCCGGTGTATCTGCTCTGCGCGGGGGCGTATGTGGCGGACGATTTTCATATCGTCAGGGCTTATCCGGGGAAAATGTTCTGCTGGGGATATTTTCCGGAAATGAAGCGCTATGACGTGGATAAGCTGCTGGCAGAAAAGGGATACCCTGTGGATAACGCCCGGGATGCGGATCCCCAAAGGCCGGGAAAGACGCTTTCTCTTCTCTGGTCCGGCCGGATGATCGCCCTCAAACATCCGGAGCTTGCTCTGGAGACGGCCCGGTATCTAAAGGAAAAGGGGATCGGCTTTCACCTGGACATGGTTGGCGGCGGTATCTTAGAAGAGGGGATGAAAACCCTCTGCCGGGAGTACGGACTGGAGGACAGGGTTTCCTTTACAGGTTTTTTGTCTCCTGACCAGGTGCGGGAGAAGATGGAGAAGGCGGATATCTATCTTTTTACCAGCGACCGCCGGGAGGGCTGGGGGGCCGTGGCCAACGAGTCCATGAACAGCGCCTGCGCCCTGGTCATGGATCACATGATCGGGTCGGCTCCCTACCTGATCCGTCAGGGGGAGAACGGTTTTCTCTACCGGGACGGGGATCGGAAAGCCCTCTTTCAGACGGTGGAACGGCTGGCCCGGGACGGGGAGCTCAGGCGAAAGCTGGGACGAAACGCCTATGAGACGATCCGGGACCAGTGGAATGCCGGGCGGGCGGTGGAAGAGCTGCTGAAACTGGCAGAGCGCCTGTTTTCCGGTAAAGAGGCCAGAAACGGGAGAGGAACTGCTGAAAAGTGGAAAGCGGCAGGGCCCGGAAGTGACGCTGCTGAGAAGGGCAAAGGGGCTGGAAAAGGAAGCGAAACTGCCGGAAAGCAGAATATTTCCGCGGCCCGTGTGGAAGACAAAGCCCCGGGATTTTCCCCCTGCCAGCCGGCACCGGTGATCCCGGAGAGGAAGATGTTCCGCTATCTCACGGAAAAAAACTGACAGGCCTCCCAAGAGGCTCTGCCAGCGCGCTTTTTGCACAGCGGCGGCACAGTTCCGGCAAAAAGCCCCCTTCGGGCGGCGCAGTTTTGCCAAATGCCGGGATCCGGCGGGTCCGCCGCGAAAAATGAGACAGGAGACAGACAGCGTCCGAATGAATAATTTGCCACTGATCACGGTGATCATTCCGGTTTATAATGTAAGAAAATACCTCGAGCGGTGCGTGGGAAGCGTCCTTAGACAGACTTACCAGCATCTGGAGATTTTGTTGATAGACGACGGTTCCACGGACGGAAGCGGGGAACTCTGCGACCGGCTGGCCAGGGAGGATCCCAGGGTCCGGGCCGTCCACAAGACGAACGGAGGGTCTTCCTCGGCCCGCAACAAAGGATTGGAACTCTTCTCGGGAGAGTATGTGGGCTTTGTGGACAGCGACGACTATATCGAGCCGGATATGTATGAAAAACTTCTGCGGGGGATTCGGGAGAGCGGTGCCGGGATTGCCCAGATCGGGAGAAATGAGATCGACGAAGAGGGCAATCTTCTGCCGGATATCTGCAAACCGCCGGAGACGGAAAGATTTCTGGACAGCAGGGAATTTTTCCGGGAACTTCTGATGCACCGTGGGGACTGCTCTTTCTGCACGAAACTGATCCGCAGGGATCTGATGGAAGATAAGCGTTTCCCGGAAGGGAAGCTGAACGAGGACTTTCGGCTCCTGATTCAGATGCTCCCGGAGGCCGGCGGAGTGCTCTCCCTGCCGGGCTATGGATACCATGTGTTTTACCGCCTGGGGAGCAATTCCCGGCGGGCAGACGCGGAGGATTTCTCCAGAGTGTTCGGGGACTGCGTGGACAATGCGGATCTGGCCCGGGAGCTGGCGGCGGAGCATTACCCGGAGCTTTTGAAAGAAGCTTTCCGGTTCGGCGTTTTTCAGAGATTGGAATACCTGCTCCACATTCCGATCTCCCAAATGACGAAGGAGAACCTGCAGTACCGGGAGATCGTGGGGTATCTCCGAAAAAACTGGGGGCGGGCGATGGCAAATTCCCTGCTCACCCCGAAGAACAAACTTTACCACACCTTGTTTGCCGTCAGTCCCAGAGGGATCCGGATCCTGCACAGGGCGCTGAAGAACAGGGGAAAAGATAAGGCGGGCAATACCGGCGGGAGCGGACTTTGAACAAGGCGTTCCATAAGCGTGATACAGTGCGCGCATACCGGGATGCAAGAGACGGGAAAGGATTCATTCAGGTCATGACGAGACACAAGAGAAAAAAATGGCGTGGCCGGGTCGGCGTCTGGACAGCGGCCGGGATCATTTGTCTTCAGGCGCTTATAGGGGGAATGTGTCTTACGGTTCAGGCGGAGCCGGGATTTGTGCTGCCCCTTCCGGGAGCGGAGAATACGCCGCTTTCTTCGGAGGCGAGCGAGGGAAGCACGGAGGCGGGAGAGCAGCAGGAGAGCGGAGCCCCTGGGAGCGCTTCAGAGACGGGATATATGCCGCCTTCCTCGGAGGCGAATGAAAACGGCGCGGCGGGAGAGCAGCAGAAAGCCGCCGCGGACGCCCTGGCGGAGCTGGCTGCGGACAGGGACGTCATGGGCGTCGTGTACCTCTGTCAGGAATATGATCTGAAGGCGCAGCCCCAGGAGGAGGCGGAGACGGCCGGAACTGTGTCCTGCGGGCAGACAGTGAACGTGCTGTACGCGGCACAGGACGAATTTGGACGGCTCTGGCTGAAGGTCCGGGCCCAGGACGGCGCGGAAAATGCCGAGGGGTGGATGGAGCGGGAGTTTCTCGCCTGCTCGGACGAGAGGTTCCTAAACTGGGAGGCGGCCAGCGGCATGTCGCAGGCGGCGATCGCTTTGCTGGATCTGGACCCGGGTACAACGGTTCCGGCGGATATCCAGCAGTTCCCGGAGAGCTATCGGGAGCCCCTGATCGCCCTGAAAAAAGCGCATCCCAGTTGGATCTTCGTCCCCATGGCTACGAATCTGGACTGGAATGCATCGGTCACCGCAGAGCTTCAGGGAGGCAAAAGCCTGGTATATAAATCCTTTCCGGACTGTACAAAAGAGGACGCTTACGACCAGGGGAACTGGTTTTATGCATCCAGGGAGGTCCTGGCGCGCTACATGGATCCCCGGAACAGCCTCACTGAAGACACCATATTTCAGTTTGAACAGCTGACCTACAATGCCTCTTACCATACCCAGGAGGCTCTGGCCGCTTTTCTGGAAAAGACTTTTATGAACAGCAGCGTGATCGCTCCCGGGACGGAAATGCATTACGACCTGATCATCTGGGCTCTGGGCAGGGAGGCAAACGTCAGTCCCTTCCATATGGCGTCCCGCATTTATCAGGAGCAGGGCCAGGGAACTTCCCCGCTGATCTCCGGTACCTATGTGGCTCCGGACGGGACGAGCTATGTGGGATACTATAACTATTTTAATATCGGCGCTACCGGGACTACCAACCAGCAGGTTATCGAGAATGGTCTGAAATATGCGAAATCGCACAATTGGTACAGCGCGTACTTTTCAATCGAAGGAGGAGCGAAGTTCCTGGCGGGCAACTATATCAGCAGGGGGCAGGATACGCTGTATCTTCAAAAATACAATGTAAATCCCAATAGCGGCAGCACGGTCTACGCCCATCAGTACATGCAGAATATCTCCGCACCCACTACAGAGGCGAATTCGATCCGAAATCTGTATCGCTCCGCCGACGCGCTGAACAGCCCCTTTGTGTTTAAGATCCCGGTTTACAACAATATGCCGGAAAAGCCCTGCACCATGCCCAAGGCGTCCACGAACATAGTGCTGCAGATCCCTTCTGGTTATACGGGGACAAAGGTATTTGTGGACGGCGTGGAGTATGAGGCGGAAAAGAGGAACGGCAGGCTCATTGCCACTCTGCCGGACGGAAACGCAAAGAAAGCCTCCGTTTTGATCAAAGACGCCCAGGGGAAGGTGACAAAGATCTACAACTGGGACCTGAGCTATACCGGTCAGTGCTACAAAGCCGTCCAGTGGGCCATGACTGTCGCGCCCACGGATGTCTGCCTTTCGAGGCCGGAAGGTTTTACCGATACCACGATCTGGGTGGACGGCGTGCCTTACGGCGGAACGGTTTATCAGGGACAGCTGATCGCCCGGGCCCCGGATACGAACGGGAAGACAGCTGTGATGTACCGCTATGACGCTTCCGGGGTTCCGGTGGATATGTACGTGTGGTCCCTGGACTATCGGGAGTCAGGTTATCAGGCGGCAGCCCAGCCGGGCCTCCAGGGACTCTTGAGCTACCATGGGTTTTCCATCCGGATCACGGGGAAATCCGGGATCCGATTTAAGTCCGGCATTTCCACGAAGACCAGGGAAAAACTTCTTGGAGAGGGCGTGAACGGCTACCATTTGAAGGAATACGGCACTCTGGTCATGACAGACGCGAACCGAAAGACTTCTCCCATGGTCAAGGACGGAGAAAAGGTGAAGGCCGGAGTGTCCTACGGCAGACAGGGGGACGGGACGGTCACAGATACCATCTACGAGACGGTGAGCGACAGATATCGGTTCACCAGCGTGCTGGTGGGCCTGCCTCCGGAGCAGTATAAGACGGAATTTGCCTTCCGGGGATACGCCGTATTAGAGAAGGACGGAAGAGAGATCGTTGTCTATGGACCGGCGGTGGCCAGGAGTATTTATTCCTTGTCCCAACAGGCGCTTGGACTCGGATTGTATCAGGAGGGTTCCGCGGCGGACCAATTCTTAAAGAAACTGATCAGCGACGCGGATGCCCTGGGTCAGTGATCACAACGGCAGTCTATTTAGGAGAGAAAAGCGATGCGAAAGATACGATTTGCAGAGGGGAAAAGAGGGAGAAAGAGGATCCTGCTGGCGGCAGTTCTTGCGCTGGCCCTTGGGGGCTGTGGGTATGGTGCTGACGGAACGGCTGGGAAGGAACAGGGATCGGAGCAGGAAGAAAGCATATCCCAGCCCCTGCTGACCCATGAGGAACAGGTGATCCTGGATTACTACGCGGGAAACAATACTGAGAATATGACGGCGGAGGAGTACCGTACCCTGGCGGGATTGTTCGAGGACCGGAAGAAACGCACGGACGAGAGGGACGTCCTGGAAGAGGGATATCAGCTGCTGGGGGATGAGAGCCTTCTCGAGGATCTTCAGCAGATCTGGGTCAACCTGGAGGAGGAAAAAGACGAGAGGGTCCGCTCCGAGGGAGAGCTGATGTATCAGAATATCAGCCTTCCGGAATTTCGTCCTGAGGCGGTCAATCTCCTGACGGACGGACAGTGGCTGACGGTACTGATGCCGAAGCTTTATCAGGGCGGGAGGAATTACTTTTTGCTGCAGGACGGGCAGCTGGCCATGGCGATCCGGGTGGAATACGGGGAGCTGGGCTGTCTGGAGGCAACGGTATGGTACCCTGAGGAAGACGGCGGGATCACGGTCCTGCGGGGCAATGCGGACAAGGTGACGCTCCTGACCACGGGCCTTCAGGACGGCATGTATGACGGCGCTTTTGAAGCCTGGACCTGCGAGGCTGCAACCGGCAGCGTCCTGCATGAAACGGGTTCTTTTACCAGAGGCAATTATTCCGGCGCTTATACCGCAAGGCTGCATCTGGGGATGGCGGAGAGCGATATCTATTCCCTGTGGAGCCATAAGGAGGACTTTGACTTTCAGGAGTACAAAGGGGCGTTCGATGAAAACGGAAGGACCCTGATCCGGCAGAATGATGGGAGCATTTCCCTGATCGGAGAAGAAAGTTCGGGGAAATATCTGGTGTACGCCTATAATGAAGAACTGGCCAGGGGATTGTACGTCAGCGTAAATGAGGAAGATCCGCTGACCTATGTCTTTACCAACAGGGAGATGGGTGTGAAGACCTATCCTACCGTGGAGACCTACCAGGCCAGCGGGGAGCTGGAGTTTTTGACGGATCAGGAAGATTCCGAACAGGGGGGGGCAGATCCAGACGAGAGTGTATAACGGAGATCTCCAGGTCTATCTGGACGGGATATGGCACAATATGGGACCGGTGGACCAATATGTCCAGGCGGATCCTATGATGCGCTACCGGGAGTCTGGAAGCGCCATTGTGGCAGACGGCATGTCTGTCTCCGAAATGACTCAGAGCGGAGAGATCAGGCCGGAAGGGATCACGATCGCGGAGGAAGGGACTGTTTCTGCGTCGACGCCTGTCCCCGCAGCCTCACCGGAGCCCACGGCCACACCGGCCGCAACGCCGAAGCCGACAGCGACGCCCACGGCAAAGCCCACTGCAACGCCGAAGCCGACAGCGACGCCAACGCCACCCCCGACACCGACGCCAACGCCAACGCCGACGCCGACGCCAACCCCTACGCCGACACCACCACCCCCGACACCAACGCCGACACCGACGCCGCCACCCCCGACACCGACGCCAACGCCAACACCGACGCCGACACCAACCCCTGCGCCGACACCAACGCCTACCCCTACGCCGCCACCAACGCCAACACCTACACCTACACCATCCACCAGCTCGCCGGGGGATACAGATATCGAATGGACCCCAGATATGACTTAACAGTTCACTCATCCGCCAGCCAAGGCCGCATCCGTGCTAGCACGGGAATGCGGCCCTGGCTGAGCGGATGGAGGGAGCGCCATCTCATGAGCAAAGAGAGCTGCGAAGCAGCGGAAAGCGCGGAGCGCGGCTTTGCGAATGGCGCGAAGTGAACTGTGAAGCAGAGGGCCGGAGGGAGCATCCGTGCTAGCACGGAGCGCAGTCTTGCATTTTTTCCGCGCTTTCTGTATAATGACAAAAGGGCCTGCTCCGTCCGGACCGGGACCGACTCAAAAGTTCTCTATGGATATGGAAGGGAAAACCGATATGTTGAATGACAAGACGATCTTGGTGACCGGGGGAACCGGGAGCTTTGGCAAGGCATTTGCAAAATATGTTCTGACCCACTATGAGCCGAAAAAACTGATCATTTATTCCAGAGATGAATTTAAGCAGTTCCTGATGCAGAACGAGTTTAAGGAGTACGCTTCCAAGCTTCGTTTCTTTATCGGGGACGTGAGGGACAAGGACAGGCTGAAACGGGCCTTCGAGGGAGTGGATTATGTAGTCCACGCTGCGGCGTTGAAACAGGTGCCTACCTGTGAGTACAATCCCGCCGAGGCGATCAAGACCAATATCAACGGCGCGCAGAATGTGATCGACGCCAGTTTGGACACCGGCGTGAAAAAGGTGGTGGCCCTGTCCACAGATAAGGCGGTCAATCCCGTGAACCTCTATGGCGGGACGAAACTGGTGAGCGACAAGCTTTTTATCGCGGCGAACGCCTACGCGGGGACGAAGGATATCTGTTTTTCCATTGTGCGCTACGGAAATGTGGCGGGCAGCAGGGGTTCCGTGATCCCGTTCTTTCATAATATCATTAAAAATGGGGGGACTGAGCTGCCGATCACGGACCACCGGATGACCCGTTTCTGGATCAGCCTTCCGCAGGGCGTGGAACTGGTGATCAAAGCGTTAAAGGATTCCCGGGGAGGAGAGACTTTTATCTCCAAGCTGCCCTCCTTCAAGGTGGACGATCTGGCCCAGGCCATGCTGCCCGGCTGCAAAATGCCGGAGATTGGCATCCGCGAGGGCGAGAAGCTTCATGAGATCATGGTGACCGTGGAGGACTCCCTGACCACATATGAGTATGAAAACCATTACATTGTATATCCCCAGATGCGCTGGAACAATAATCAGATCATCCATGAGGGCGGGAAGAAGGTTTCGGAAGGCTTTTCCTACAGCTCCGAAAACAATTCGGAGTGGCTTGGCGTGGAACAGATCCGGGAGCTGCTGAAAACGGTGGATCTGGAGAAATAAATAGAACTGCATTGAGAGGAAATTATGGAAACATTGGCGATCTTCGGCGGCACTCCCGTGAGGGAGAAGCCGATCTATTACGGCAGACAATATATCGACGAGGAAGACGTGGCGGCGGTGGTGGAGACCCTGACCAGCGATCTGATAACCTGTGGGCCGAAAGTGACTGAGCTGGAGAAAAAACTCTGTGAGGTCTCCGGGGCAAAATATGCCGTAGTGGTCAGCAACGGCACGGCGGCGCTGCACCTGGCGGCGATGACGGCCGGGTTTCAGGAAGGGGACGAGGTCATCGTCAGCTCCATCACTTTCGCGGCTTCCGCAAACTGCGTCCGGTACTGCGGAGCAACGCCGGTGTTCGCGGACATCAATCCCCGGACCTACAATATCGATCCGGAGGATATCCGGAGAAAGATCACGCCCCGCACAAAGGGGATCGTAGCGGTGGATTTTACCGGGCAGGCTGTGGAACTGGATGAGATCCGGGAGATCTGCAGGGAACATCACCTGATCCTGATCGAGGACGCGGCCCACTCCATCGGCACAAAATATAAGGGGCAGCCCGTGGGAAGCCTTGCGGACATGACCTGTTTCAGCTTTCACCCGGTGAAGACCGTCACCGGCGGGGAGGGCGGTGCCATTGTCACCAGCGACGAGGCGTTTTATAAGAGGCTGGTCCGTCTGCGCACCCATGGCATTACCCGGGATCCGGAGCAGATGGTCCATCCTACGGATGATCCGTGGTACAACGAACAGGTGGAGCTGGGATACAACTACCGCATGACGGATTTCCAGGCGGCGCTCCTGTTAAGCCAGTTGAAAAAACTTCCGAAATTTTCCGCCCGCAGGAAGGAGATCGCGGCCAGGTATGACGCTATTTTCCGGGAGATGCCGGAATTGACGGTCCAGGAGGAGATCCCGGAGTCGGACACCACGAGGCACCTGTATATCCTCCGGTTGAATCTGGAGAGGCTGAACTGTGACAGAAGGCAGTTCTTTGACGCTCTTTACGCGGAAAACACCTGCCCGCAGGTGCATTACCTGCCGGTTTACTGGCATTCCTACTATGAAAAGCTGGGTTATCCGAGGGGACTCTGCCCCAATGCGGAGAAATTTTACATGGAAGTCATGAGTATTCCGCTGTATTATTCCCTCACCGATGAGGATGTGGAGGACGTGGTCCGGGCGGTGAAAAAGGTTGTGGCATATTACCGGAAGTAAAGAGGTTTCAAAGGGATCAAAATCCCTGTGGGCGGCGTTTTCTGTCAAAAAGAGCGGCATCCGCACGGGGTGGAGAATACAATAGGATATGACCGGCAAAGGCAGGGAGTCTCCCGGCCTTTGCGAAGCGAAAGGAATGGATATTGAGATGGGAAAATATTTTGGCACGGACGGGTTCCGGGGCGAGGCAAACAAAGGACTGACCGCGGAGCATGCATATCAGATCGGGCGTTTTCTGGGGTGGTATTTCCGCCATGAGCAGGAGGGGGAAAAATGCAAGGTGGTGATCGGCAAGGACACCAGGCGCTCCTCCTACATGTTTGAATACGCGCTGGGTGCCGGGCTCACCGCCTCCGGGGCGGACGCTTACCTTCTCCATGTGACCACTACCCCCAGCGTGTCCTATGTGGTGCGGACGGAAGATTTTGACTGCGGCATCATGATCTCCGCCAGTCACAACCCTTACTATGACAACGGCATCAAGCTCATCAACGCCAATGGTGAGAAGATGGACGAGGAAACCATCCTGAAGATTGAAGATTACCTGGACGGGATCACGGGGGAGATTCCCTATGCGGAGCGGGAGAAGATCGGCTGCACGGTGGACTATGCGGCGGGCCGCAACCGCTATATCGGTTATCTGATCTCCCTGGCCAGCCGTTCCTACCGGGATAAGAAGGTTGGCCTGGATTGCGCCAACGGAAGCGCCTGGATGATCGCGAAGAGCGTGTTTGACGCTCTGGGCGCGAAAACCTATGTGATCAACAACAAGCCTGACGGCCTGAACATCAACATGGACTGCGGCTCCACCCACATCGAGGGACTGCAGAAATATGTGGTGGAGAACGGTCTGGACGTGGGTTTTGCCTTTGACGGCGACGCGGACAGATGCCTCTGCGTGGACGAGAAGGGCCAACTGGTGGACGGGGACGCCATCCTCTATGTCTACGGTTCCTATATGAAGGAGCGGGGAGAGTTATACGGAAACAAAGTGGTCACCACGGTCATGTCGAATTTTGGCCTGTATAAAGCCTTCGACGCGGCGGGGATCGAATACGAAAAGACCGCGGTGGGCGATAAATACGTGTATGCCAGCATGGTTCAGAACGGCTACCGTTTAGGCGGGGAAAATTCCGGGCATATTATCTTTAAGAAGTACGCCACCACCGGCGACGGGATTCTCACGGCCATCAAGATGATGGAGGTCATGCTGGAGAAGAAAGCGACTCTCGGCGAGCTCTGCGCGCCCTTCCAGAAGTTCCCGCAGCTGCTGCAGAATATCCGCGTGACTGACAAAAGGACGGCCCAGGACGATCCGGATGTGAGGGCCGCCGTGGAAGCTGTGGAAAAGGCCCTGGGAGACGACGGCCGGATCCTGGTGAGGGAGAGCGGCACCGAACCCCTGGTCCGCGTCATGGTGGAGGCTGGGGATATGGAGACCTGTGAAAAATACGTCGCCCAGGTGATCGATGTGATCAGGAAAAAAGGTTACGAGGCGTAATGGAAAATCAGGGTTTTTGGAAAAGGATCAGGGAATGGCCACACGCCCGTATTCTGCCGCATATCTGCGCGGCGGCGTATGGGCTTGCCTGCTTTTATTTATATTACCGGCAGTCAATGGCGGACCTTTCCGCGGAGACGATCCTCTTTCAGTCCGATCTTCCCCTGCACGTCAGCATGGTGGTGGAGGACGGCTGGATGTACAGCTTTACCGCCATCGCCTATTGGATATTGTACCGGATCTTTCGGGGGACCCTGGGCATTGCGCTGCTCCTTGCGCTGTGTTCCTGGGGCACCGTGTACGCCGCGGAGAAGCTGGTGGTAAGTTTAAGCGGCTGGAAAAAGGGGGCGGGAACTCTTTTCCTGGCGCTCTCCTTAAACTTTGTCATGCCCGCTTATGTGCCGTTTATAGGCGAGTTCCGCTATGTCAGCTACCAGTCCCCCAATATCTGGCACAATTCCACCTATATCTGCATGCGTCTGGCGGCGCTTTTGACGCTGAGCATGTACTTTTCGCTGGAGAAGACTTACCGGGAGGGCCTGACGGCAAAGCAGTGGGTGGGCTTTGCCCTGCTGAACATTCTGACCACGGGGATCAAGCCCAGCTTTCTGGTGGCTTTTTCGCCGATCATGGGTTTCTGCCTGCTGTGGGACCTGTTGACCGACAGGAAACTGCCCTTTCGCAGGATCCTGTTATTCGGTTCGGCGCTCCTGCCCTCCGGGCTTGTGATCCTCTGGCAGAATTCCGTCCTCTTTGGAGAGGAGACGGGAAACGGGATTGCCTTTGACCCGTGGTACACCTTTTCCCTGCATGCGAACATTCCGAAGCTGGCGGCAGTCTGTTCCGCTCTGTTCTGCGGACTTGTGATCCTCTGCACGCTGAAAAATGTCTTTGCTCCGGGGGAGAAGCGCTACCGCTTTCTGATCGCCATGGCAGTCCTGGGATTTCTGGAGGCCCTCTGTTTGGTAGAGAAAGGGAGCCGAGCGGTGGATGGAAACTTCTTATGGGGATATAGTTTCTGTCTGTTTGCCCTTTTTACAGTGACGGCAGTGAAGGCGCTTTCCCTGCCGAAACTCTTTCCCGCCGGGCGGGAAAAAGCGGCCCGTGTTCTTAGGGCGGTTCTGTTTCTGGTATATGGGTATCACCTGTACTGCGGAATCTATTTTTTCATCAGGCTCCTTTTTGGGGTGAGTTTCTGGCAGTGAGAGATAGGGTTGCAGCGAAAGGAATGAACGGAAAATGGCGGATGCGTGGAACAGAGCGATATACAGCGACCGGGGCGCGGGGATCTATCTGCGGCTGATGGACTGGGGAGATACGGATAAGATCGTGGCCTGGCGCAACTCGGAGGCGGTGCGGAGCCGTTTCCTTTACCGGGAACCCTTCACCAGGCAGGGTCATGAGAATTGGATCCATAACATGATCGAGACGGGAAAGGTGGTGCAGACCATCATCTGTGATCTGGAGACGGACCGTCCCCTGGGAAGCGTCTATATCCGGGATATCGACAGGCAGAACAAAAAGGCGGAGTACGGGATCTTTATCGGGGAAGAGAGCGCCAGGGGAAGGGGCGTCGGCACGGCGGCCGCAAGGCTTATGCTGCGCTACTGCTTCCGGGAGGAAAAGCTGCACAGAGTATTTTTAAGGGTCCTTTCCGACAATGTTCGGGCCATCCGGAGCTATGAAAAGGCTGGCTTCCAGAGAGAGGCATATCTGCGGGAGAGCGTTTTCCTGGATGGGGAATACCGGGACATCGTGCTGATGGGGATTCTGGAACGGGATTATTCGGCCGCGTCGGACGAATGATGGAAGATAAAGAGGAAATGGAAATGAAAAAGATCAGTTTTGTGATTCCCTGCTACCGCTCCCAGGATACGCTGGGAAAGGTCGTGGCGGAGATCGACGAAAAGATGCGGGAAATGCAGGATTACACCTATGAAGTGATCCTGGTGAACGACTGCTCCCCGGACGACACGATCCTGACGATCCGCCGGCTCTGTGAGGAGAAACCGTCAGGCAACGGCATGCGGAAAGGGCTTAGTTTTGCAAAAAATTTCGGGCAGCACTCGGCGCTGATGGCGGGGCTTCGGGCCTCGGAGGGAGATTACGTGGTCTGTCTGGACGACGACGGGCAGACGCCTGCAAACCAGGTGGACAGGCTGGTCAAAAAGCTGGAGGAGGGTTATGACGCGGTATACGCGAAGTACGCTCACAAGCAGCATTCCGCTTTCCGGAACCTCGGGAGCAGGGTGAATGAGTTGATGGCCCGGGTGATGCTGGGGAAACCGAAGGAGCTGTATATCTCCAGCTACTTTATCGTGCGGCGTTTTGTGGCGGAGGATATGATCCGTTATCAAAACTCGTACCCCTACGTGATCGGACTGGTGCTCCGGGCCACGAAGAGCATTGCGAACGTGGACGTGGATCACCGGGAGAGGGAGACGGGAAGTTCCGGGTATACTTTTAAGAAACTGCTGGGGCTTTGGTTCAACGGGTTTACGGCTTTTTCCGTAAAGCCCCTGCGCATCGCCACCGCCATAGGGAGTTTCAGCGCGGCGCTGGGTTTTCTGTATGGCATATACACCGTTGTCAAGAAAATCGTCCGGCCGGACGTGCCCATGGGATTCAGCTCCACCATGGCGGCCATCGTCTTTTTCGGCGGGATGATCATGGTGATGCTTGGACTGATCGGGGAATACATCGGGAGGATCTACATCAGCCTGAACAATTCACCCCAGTATGTGATACGGGAAAAAATCAACATGTAGGGCCATGGAACCCGGCGGATGATATTTTGAAGCGTCAGAGGGGAATTCGGAAATCTAATTTTTGTGTGGGCGCCGTGCGGAAACAGAATGGGACGGGAGACGCGGTGCTTGGGAGATCGGGATGATACAAATTATTCGGAAGATGAACAAATTGCTGGACGGAAAGCAAAAGCGGTCCATGGCCGGCCTGATCTTTTTGATGGTGATCGGCGCTTTTTTGCAGACGGCGGGCGTAGGACTACTGGTTTCCGTGGTCAATCTGGTCATAGATCCCCAGGCGGTGGAAGACAGCCGGCTGGCGGGCGCTTTGTACGATCTGCTGGGGGGCGGGAGTTATAAGCGCTTTGCCATATTGGTGATGTCGCTGCTGATCCTGACCTATGTATTGAAAAATGTTTTCCTGTATATCCAATACAAACTGATGTATGCCTTTGTTTACACGAATCAGTTCAGGACCTCGGAGAGACTGATGCGCAATTATCTGAGGAGGGGGTATGAATTTTATCTGAACGCGGATACGGCGGTGGTACAGAGGAGCATTACCTCGGATGTGAACAATATGTACGCGCTGATCCTTGCGCTCCTGCAGCTCCTTTCAGACAGCGTGGTAACGGTTTTTGTGGTGACGTATTGCCTCTGGACGAACGGGGTTATGACGATCATCATGGGGCTTGCCCTGGGCATCCTGATGCTGGCGATCAAAAAAATCCTGAAACCCATTCTGTTTAAGGCGGGAAAGGACAACCAGGATTATTACAGCGGGCTTTTTAAGTGGATCTCCCAGACGGTTCAGGGGATCAAGGACGTAAAGATTTCCGGGAAGGAAAATTATTTCTTGGAGGAGTACCGGAAGTGCGGAAAGGGATATGTGGAGGCAGTGCAGAAGTACAGCCTTTACAACAATATTCCGAAGCTGTTGATCGAGACGGTCTGCGTAACCATTCTGGTGGGATATATGATGGTGCAGGTGCTGAGCGGAGTTTCCACGGAGGAGATGATGGCTGTGCTCAGCACGCTGGCGGCAGCGGCTTTTGTACTGCTTCCCTGTGTAAACCGCATCAACAACCAGATCAATTCCCTGGCTTATTTTGAACCGTTTTTTATGGGGGTTGCAGATAATCTTCAGGATGAGATCAGCGGTGAAAAAGTAGATTTTACGGACTTTAAGAAATCGGTGGAGAAGCTTCCGGTAAAGGAGGCGATCCGGATGAAGGACATCACGTACGCTTATCCGAATTCCGACCGACTGATCTTTGACCATGCGGATCTGGAGATACCCGTCGGAAAGTCCGTGGGCATCGTTGGCGTCACCGGGGCCGGTAAGAGCACGGTTGTAGACATCCTGCTGGGCCTTTTGAAAGTCCGGGAAGGGAAAATCCTTGCGGACAACACGGATATCATGACGAATTACCGGGGATGGCTGAAAAACGTGGGCTATATTCCGCAGATGATCTTCATGCTGGACGATACGATACGCCAAAATGTGGCCTTCGGCGTTCCGAAGGAAGAGATCGATGAGGCGAGAGTCTGGGAGGTGCTCCGGGAGGCCCAGCTTGACGAGTTCGTCAGGAGCCTTCCGGAAGGACTGGACACCGGGATCGGAGAGAGGGGCATACGGCTCTCCGGCGGCCAGAGACAGAGGATCAGCATTGCGAGAGCCCTGTATGCAGACCCGGAGGTACTGATTCTGGACGAGGCGACCTCCGCCCTGGACAACGATACGGAGGCCGCCATAATGGAATCCATCAATCGTTTTCAGGGGAGAAAGACGCTTCTTATCATTGCGCATCGTCTTCAGACCATTGAGAAGTGCGACATGGTTTACCGGGTGGTAAACGGCAAGATCGAGAGGGAGCGATAGATCCGCCAGATCAGGAAAATCACAGGCGGCCGGGATGAAGACCGTGGGGACGGAGAGCGCGTGGGATTGCGGAGGATGGAAACAATGGGTGGTATGCCAGAGAAATCCCTGGACAGAACAAAGAATAAAAACATCCTGTACTGGATCGCCGCGGCCTTGCTCTTTACGGGTCTGCTGTTGGCCGGAATCTTTTTCCTGGAAGAAAAAAAGAACCAATCTCCGGATATGGTCATATTTGGGGACAGCATCTTCGCAAAGATGCAGCAGGAAGAACTCTCCGTGGGAGACAGGCTTCAGGAAAAGAGCGGATTGACAATTTTGAATGGGGCTTTCGGGGGAACCTGCCTGGCGAGGCAGAATATACGAAATACCATGGATTACAGTCAGGACGTACTCTCCATGGCAGACCTGACAAGGGCCGTGGCGTCGGAGGATTTTTTGGTTCAGCAGAGCGTAAGAAGGGACGCCAAGTATTATGAAGAGGCGGTTGACGAGATGGACGCCGTGGATTTTGACGCCGTTGGAATCCTGTTTATGGACTTCGGCATGAACGACTATCACTGCGGCATTCCGGTGGATGATGAGGAAAATCCCTTCAACGAGACTACGTATGCCGGCGCGCTGAGGACGGTTATAAGCCTGCTGAGGAAGCGCTATCCGGAGATGCGAATCCTGCTTGCCACGCCAACTTATTCCTGGTACCCGGACCGCGGCTTTACCTGTGAGGAATATAGCTTTGGGGGCGGGATTTTGGAGGATTACGTGGAGAAAGAGCTGGAGGTGGCCCGGGAATACAGAGTGGAGATCCTGGACATCTACCATGATTTTTACCCCCATGAAAAAATGGAGGACTGGAAGCTGTATACCTGGGACGGGATCCATCCCAACGACGCCGGGCGGGAAAAGATTGCCTCCGCCATAGCGGATTATCTGGAGGAAAATCCATGAACACCCCTATTGTATTTTTGAAAAAGCTGAAAAGTAAAACCGATCCGCGACAGAAAACGGCGTTCCTGGCGGCGTTTTTTACAGGACTGCTGGTTCATCTGCCGGCAATGCTCTCGGATATTCCAAACCATGACGGGCTGGCCAGCATGTACTTTGACCAGAATATGATCACTTCCGGGAGATGGTTTTTGACCGTGGCGTGCGGTTTTTCCTCTTATTTTACCGTGCCCTGGATCATCGGCCTCATCGGGCTGTTTTTTCTGGGGCTGACGGCGGCGGTGCTGACGGATCTCCTGGAGCTGAAAAATCCTCTGACAATCTGCCTGACCGGAGGGCTGCTGGCGGTGTTTCCGGCGCTGGCTTCCACCTTCGCCTATGTCTTTACCCTGGACGGTTATATGATGGCCATGTTTCTGGCGGTCCTGGCGGTGGCGCTTACCAAAAAGTACCGGCTGGGTTTTCTGCCGGGAGCGCTGTGCCTGGCCTTCAGCATGGGTATTTACCAGGCGTATCTTCCCTTTGCGGTGCTCCTGTGCATTTATCAGATCCTTCTGCTGGAGACGGACGGAGCGTTCAAAAAGAACCGGGGCCAGGCCCTGGGGCAGATGGGAAAGTATCTTGGCATGGGCGTTCTGGGCGCGGCCTTCTATTATCTGATCCTGCGGGTGCTGCTTCTGATTCAGGGGAAGGAGCTCGCCTCTTACCAGGGGATCAATTCCGTGGGAACGATAGGAAAAGAAGGAATCCTTGCCGCCCTGGGGACGATTTATCGGGACTTTTTTACCTTTACGCTCCGGGGGCGGGTATTGTTTCAGAACCCTTTTTCCGCAGCGGCCTTTTTGGCGTTGGCAGCGGCGGCGGTTTACGTGGTTTTCCGGCTGGCGGCGAAGGGACAATGGTGGAGAAGGGCGGGATTTTACGGAACGCTGGCGGGACTGGCAGTTTGTCTGCCCTTGGCGGCCAGCTGCGTCCTCCTTGTATCCCCGGGAGTCACGTATCATCTTTTGATGCGGTACCAGTGGGTGTTGTTTCTGATCGGAATGGGGGCTTATGCGGATCATTATTTTGCCGGGGAAGAACACGCCGGCTCCGCGGATCTCTTTTTCCAGTGGGTGACGGCGGCAGCTCTGGCGGTGCTGTTGTTCTGCTATGCGCTGACGGACAATATCGCCTATTCTAATCTGGAGAAACGGTATGAAAAGACCTATGCCTACTGCCTGCGGCTTCTGGACCGGATTGAGCAGACGCCGGGATATTATCAGGGCATTCCCATCGCCATGATCGGCGTGGTGGGGGATGACGCCTTCCCCGTCACAGACCTCACCGGAAAGGTGACTGAAAATATGATCGGACTTTCCGGGGACAGTCTTCTCTACACGGGGAAGAACTATGAAGCGTTTATCAAGTATTACCTGGGGGCGACTTTGAACGTTCTGGATACGGAAGCGATGGGGGATATCTATTACTCGCCGGAATATATGGAGATGGACAGTTTCCCGGGGAAGAATTCCACAAAGGTGGTGGACGGAATCCTGTATGTCAAGACGGAGAACAGCGACAGGGATTGACGCCGGCAATAGAAAAAAGGAGAAAGCTTATGGCACTTTTATCGGTGGTGCTGCCCGCCTATAATGAAGAGATGAATATCGCAAACACGGCGGAAACGCTCAGGAATCTCTTTGAGCGGGAAGAGATAGACTATGAGCTGATCTTTATCAGCGACGGTTCCGGGGACAATACTTTTGCGGAGATCTGCAAGGCCGCAAAGGAAAATCCACGCGTCCGGGGAGCGGAGTTCTCGCGCAATTTCGGAAAGGAGGCCGGAATCTTTGCCGGCCTGGAACTTTCCTCCGGGGACGCGGTGGTGGTGATGGACTGTGACCTGCAGCATCCCCCCGAGGCGATCCCGGAGATGTGGAAGCTCTGGCAGGAGGGGGCGGAGATCGTGGAGGGCATCAAGTCCAAAAGGGGAAAGGAGAGTTTCTTCTATAAAATCTCCGCGGGTCTTTTTTACAGGATCATGAGCCGTCTGATCAAGATGGATATGAGTTCCTCTTCAGATTTCAAGCTTCTGGACCGCAAGGTGGTCCAGGTGCTTCTGAATCTTCCGGAGCGGAATACCTTCTTCCGGGCTCTGACTTTCTGGGCCGGCTTTGAGACAAAGACGGTGGAGTATGAGGTGCAGGAACGAAAGTATGGTTCCAGCAGGTGGTCTTTCTTCAGCCTGATGAAGTATGCTGTTGACAATGCCACGTCCTTCAGCACTCTTCCGCTGCAGCTCGTGACGATAATGGGCATGATCTCCATCGGTTTCAGCGTGATCCTTGCAGTGCAGACTCTGGCGCGCTATCTCATGGGAAATGCGGTGGAAGGTTTTACCACGGTGATCCTGCTGATCCTGATCATCGGCGGGTTCATTATGCTGAGCCTGGGGATCATAGGACATTACATTGCCCGTATTTACGAGGAAGTCAAGGGGCGGCCGAAGTATATCATCAGCAAAGTCACCGACAATGTGCGGGGAAACGTGACGGGGAGCTGGAAGAAGCTCTAGGTTCTTTTTCCGGGCTGCTTTGAAATTTCCCCGGCCCCAAGTTTGACAATACCGGGGATTCTTACTATAATGAAAATAATGTTGGGACGGCATGGGGTCCGTGCCCGTGTGAACAGGCATGGGAGGGGATCTTGTGAGATACGGCCCGGCAGAGAAAAAGGCGTTTTGGGAAGAGGAGACTATGATCAATTTTAATGTGCCGCCCTGCGCGGAAAATGCGATGAAGTATATTGAAGAGTGCGTGCGGAACCAGAAGATCTGCGGCGACGGAGCCTATACGAAAAAGTGCAGTCAGTGGATCGAAGAGAAGACGGGGACCGCAAAGTGCCTGCTGACCACGTCCTGCACCCACGCTACGGAGATGGCCGCGCTCCTCGCGGATATTCAGCCGGGGGACGAAGTGATCATGCCGTCGTACACGTTTGTCTCCACGGCGGACGCCTTTGTGCTGCGCGGGGCGGTGCCGGTGTTTGTGGATATCCGGCCCGACACCATGAATATCGATGAAAAGAAAATTGAAGACGCCATCACGGACAAGACCCGCGCCATTGTACCGGTGCACTATGCCGGGGTCGCCTGCGAGATGGACACGATCATGGAGATTGCCGGGAGATACGGTCTGAAAGTGATCGAGGACGCGGCCCAGGGAATCATGTCCACCTATAAGGGAAAGGCCCTTGGAACCTTCGGAGATTACGGCTGCTTCAGTTTTCATGAGACGAAGAACTACAGTATGGGAGAGGGAGGCGCGCTGCTGGTCCGGGATCCGGAGAATGTGGAGGCGGCGGAGATCATCCGGGAGAAAGGGACAAACCGGACCAAGTTCATTCAGGGCAAGATCGATAAATATACCTGGATCAACTATGGTTCCTCCTACCTGCCAAGCGATATGAACGCGGCGTATCTGTACGCCCAGTTGGAGATTGCGGAGGAGATCAACAGCGCCCGGCTGGCCATCTGGAACCGTTATTATGAGTCGCTGAAACCTTTGGCGGACCAGGGGAAGATCGAGCTCCCCGTCGTTCCGGAGGGATGTGTGCACAACGGCCATATGTTTTATCTGAAGGTGAAGGACGGGGCGGAGCGCAAGGTCTTTATGGATGAATATCTGAAAGCGCAGAACGGCATCTATGCCGTATCCCACTACGTGCCTCTCCACACTGCCCCCGCGGGACAAAGATTCGGCCGGTTCCACGGAGAGGATCAATATACCACGAGGGAGAGTGAGCGCCTGGTGCGTCTGCCGATGTATTATGGGCTGACGATGGAGCAGGTGGACTATATCTGTGAAAAAGTCAGGGAATTCTATCTGGGGTGAAGGTATGCGCAAGGCGGCGAGACATCTCTCTGCGGTGATCGGCAGGGTATTGTTCATAGGCTTGACTGTCCAGGCCGTGCTGGGTCTCCTGTGGATATTCTGTAATATTGGCTCTTTTCAGGAATATGGGGACAGCCTTTTTCTGGTGAATGTCAGTGAGAGCCTGGTCTGCGACGATTATACGGGGATCCTGTATCCCCTTTTGATTCATGCGGCGCGAGGAGTTGCTGCGGTGGTTCCCGTGCCGTATTACTGTCTGCTTTCTCTCCTGCAGCTCGGCGCGGGGTATGCCTCGGCCTGCTTTTTTTTAAATTGCATTCTGTCTCTTGGAGAAAATTCCGGGAGCGTTTCCCGTTCTCTTTTGACGCATTGGGGCGCGCTGGTCCTCGTGACGGTACCTGTGGCAATGCAGTGTCATCTGGCGGTCCTGCCCTGTTCGCTGACAGGATCCCTTCTTCTGCTGCAGCTGGGGGTATTTCTCAGGGGGGCATGGGGCCGGAAAACGGACGGAGGCGCTTCCGTGAGAACTTCCGCCAAGGCAGAGGCGGAGCTGGGAATCCTCTGGCTGGCGGAAACGCTTTTGATGCCGGAATATCTCTGGATCGGGGTTATCCCTGTGATCTTGTATGGCGTTCTGAGCATCCTGAAATCCGACAGGGAGAATCTTCGGAAAAATCTGGGGATCGTGCTGCTGGCAGCTGTCTTTCTGGGACTTACGCCCCTGACTGCAGAGCTGACTGCGCAGCCCGGGGCGTACGGCCGGATGGAAAATACCTTTGAGGGAGCGCTGCTGCGGAGATTCTGCGGGGGAACGCTGCATGTGTATTACGGGAGCTGGCCCTGGGAACTGAAGTCCCGCATTTCCCAGGAGGATCTCACGGCGTGCATGAGCGGCAGCGAAGAGATTGACCTGATTATGGGGCGGAAGATCGAAAGCGCTCTCGACAGACGGACGGTCAGGAGATTATATCTGGAGATGGTCGATCTCGGCTGGGAGTACGAAAGGGATAAAATTGTCAGTGACATTGCCCTGGACCTGCTGGGATATGGTTTTGCTCCGATTCTTAGCAGAGTGTATCTCAGAACGTTCTATTATGACTCCTATGCAAGGGGAAATTACGACGTGATGAGACGGCAGACGCCCTTTCTCACGTCTCTCGCGGTGAGATATGGAAGCTGCTTCTTTGTCCTGGGATTGGTGCTGACGGCGGTTCTTGAATTTTTTTGCCGGCTGGGTTCCCGGGGGAAGGAAAGGCGGGGAAAAGGGATTGTCCCAGGGCTCGTTTGCGCGGGCCTGGGCGTCTGGATCTGCCTCTGGTACACTATGCAGGGACAGGGAAGAATGGATTGTAAAAATAGCATGGCGGTTACGGTGCTTTGGTTTGCGTGGATGTGTTTCAGAGCGATTAGGGAAATAGGGACGGATGGGCAATCATGATGAGTGTGGTTAAAATTCTGGTGACGTTGATAGTGACGACAGTGGTTTCCCTGTGGACGGGAACGCTTTTTATCCCGCTGGAGGGAAAAAACATCAGACTGCCCTTCTGCTGGATTTCAGGCCAGATCCTTCTTTGGGCGGGATTCCAGTGTATCTGTGTGCCGGCTATTTTAGCAAAGCGTACTTTCAGCGAAATGGAGGGATTCTTTTTTTTCTATGCGGGCACGCTTGTGCTGCTGGCGGGGATCGCTGCTGCAATCCGGCGTCGAAAATCGGAGAAAACGCCGGCGGCCGTTCAGGAGAAGCCGTCCGGCCAGAAAAGCCGGGCCGGGGTGGCGCTCTGGGCGGTATTTGCCCTGCTGTTAGGGGTTCAGCTCTTTCTGTTGTGTTATCTGGCCTATGACGAGGGGGACGACGCCTATTATGTGGCGATGGCCACAAACGGCGTTTCGGATCAATACATGTATTTTAAGGATCCATATATCGGAACAGGCGCGGGATTGGATGTCAGGCATGCGCTGGCTCCTCTCCCCATGTGGGTTTCCGTGATCTCCAGATTTTCCGGCCTTTCCGGGGCGGCGACAGCCCATGTAACGCTCCCGCTGCTGCTGGTTCCCATGACATATTGCGTGTATTACCTTATAGGGAGAAAGCTGCTCGGCGGGAAAAAGAAAGACAGGGATTGGGAGATGCCGCTTTTTATGTGCTTTACAGCGCTGCTGGTTCTCTTTGGCGGGTATTCTCTTTTTTCCGCGGAAAATTTTTTGCTGGTGCGGGGAGCCCAGGGAAAGTCCGTGCTGGCAAATCTGATCATACCCTTTCTGTTCTATCAGATGTTTGTCATGCTGGAAAAGCTGGAGCAGGGGGAAAAAGTGAAAAAAATGTCCTGGGTCCTTCTGGGGCTGACCATGATCGCGGGCTGTCTCTGCAGTACCCTGGGCTGTCTTCTGGTCTGCATGCTTCTGGGCATTTTCACTGTCTGTGCCGCGCTGGCCTATCATAGATGGGGAGTGCTGCTGGGGACTTCGCTTTGCGTGGCGGCACCGGTGCTGTTTGCCTGTCTTTATGTGCTGTTGTAGGAGAGAAGAATGATATTGGAAACTTTTTACAAATATATGGGGAGCGGCACGATTCTGATCCTGTATTTGGCGGCGGTGCTTTTTCTCTTTCTCAAAGAAAAGAACAAACCGATCCGCATACTGTTTTTGTATGTGCCGGCTATCGTGCTTCTGATTTTTTTTAACCCTTTGTTTGCCCGGCTGTTCGAGAAATTTCTCGGTCAGGAGATCTATTTTCGAATGTTGTGGATGGCTCCCATGTCCCCCACCCTGGCGTACTGCGCCGTGCGCCTGTGCCGGCTGGGCAGGGGCAGGGGCCGGGTGTGCCTTGCGGCTGCCGCTGCCGTTCTGATTATGATTTCCGGAAATCTGGTATATCGGAATCCTCTGTTTTCCCGGGCTGAAAACATTTACCACGTCCCCTGGGAGGTAGTGGAGATCTGCGACCGGATCCAGGTGGATGGGAGGGAGATACGGGCCGCTTTTCCCGCGGAATTTCTGACATATGTCCGCCAGTATTCCCCGGTGGTGTGTATGCCGTATGGAAGAGACGCGATTTTGTATCCCTGGACGAATGACCTTTACCTGGAACTTTTAAAGAGCGAGATTGACGTGGAGAGGGTGGCGAAACTGGCGAAGGAGATGGAATGTCATTATGTGATCCTTTCAGAGGACAAGGTTCTGAACGGCAGGATGGAGGACTATGGCTACCTGTTCTTCGGCAAGGTGGGGGAATATGTGATCTATATGGACACCACCAAGAATTTCAACGTGTTTTTCCCCGCGGCGGGAAAGTGAAAAAACCGTGTATCCGGGGGCCGAGCGCGGGGAGCGGAAGGTTTCAGGAGTTAAGACGAGGATCAACTGCGGCGCTCAGGAGATGGGCAGCAGGCAGAAAAAGACAGCGAGGGATAAGAGATGCTTCCGGAGGAATGGAATGTTTCAGTGGTCAGGAGCAGGCGCAAATCCATCTCTGTATCTGTTCAGAGGGAAAATTGTGTGTCTGTGAAAGCGCCGTACGGGGTTCCTGACAGGGAGATCAGGCAGGTATTGGATGAGAAAAAAGGCTGGATTTTCAAGCAGATGGAGAGGCTTGCCCGCATTGAGGAAGAGTGCGCCCGGTCGGGGTATCTCACCGCGGAGGAGCTTCAGCGGCTTGCCGACAGGGCATTGGAGGTTCTGCCGGCAAGGGTTCAGTGGTACGCCGGGCGGCTCGGAGTGTCCTACGGCAGGATTACGATCCGCAATCAGAAAACCTGCTGGGGGAGCTGTTCCGCAAAGGGAAATCTGAACTTCAACTGTCTTTTGATGCTGGCACCGCCGGAAGTCGCAGATTACGTCGTGGTCCATGAGCTCTGCCACAGGCTGGAGATGAATCATTCCAGGCGATTTTGGGAACTGGTGGAGGGAGAGATGCCGGATTACCGGGAGAGACGCAGATGGCTCAAGGAAAACGGTCCGGCGCTTATGGAGAGGATGCTTGGAAACAGAAGCTAAGACCCTGCAGGCCGGGGATGCCGGCCGCGCAGGATCTTAATCGTTATTCGTCATAGTAATTCAGGGCCTGGATGAATCGCTCTGCGACTTTTTCGCGGCCTTTTTGGTTTAAGTGCAGGTGGTCGGTCAGATATTTGGGAGCTTCATCCTCGTTGAAGGTTCCATAAATGTTGTCTATGAACGTGACGTTATGGTTGACGGAAGACAAACATTCCTGGAGCATGTAAGCGCTCAAAGGCCTCTCTTCCTCATTGTAGAATACGGTATCGCTGCTGACATAATCGCCATTTTCGCCCAGCCCGAAGGCATAAGTGGGGGACATGACAATTATGCGGATATGGGGGTATTCTCTCTGGAGTACTTCGATGCCGGCCTCCAGGTTCCCGGTGAAGGTGGTGACGTCCGAGGGATCCTCGGGATTGATCAGAGGATGTCCGGCAAGGTAATCGCTTCCGTCATACAGGATGGCGATGGTGTCCACGGTATCCATGTCAATGGTTTCCAGAGTATGGCGGACTTCCTGGGTTTCAGGGAGGAGATTGGCTTCGGGATTGGATTCCAGCCAGTCGAAGTAATCAAGTTGTTCCCGCCAGTTCAGGTAAAGGATTAAAAAATAAAAGTTGTAGACGTCCAGCCCTGAGCGGTCTTTCTTCATGTCGTAATTTCCGGAGGCCAGGTAACTGCCGCCGACGGAGCAGTTGTAGACGGTGGAACCGGTCCGCTCGGCAATCATATTGACCACGTTGTCTTTTGAGTCGCGGTCATCTGCAAACACGGAGTTCCCGAAGAAGAGAATGGTGTGAGGGCTTTTGTTCGCGATGATGTTCCCGTCTTCGTCCGTCTTTGGAGCCATGACGTCATAGGCTTCCGCGCCTTCCTGGATCAAAGGGTTTTGCTGGAAAAACTCATTTGAATTGATTCGGTTTCCCCATTTGGAGATCCGCAGGACAATAATTAAAATAATGACCACAAACAGAAGGAAAAAGAACGTGTGGGGATTCAGAAGATATTCCCGCCAGCTTTTCGACTCCGTTCCTGTTCCTTCGGCAGGGGATTTGGTTTTTTTCATCATAGTCTCCTTTTAGCAGGCATTGGTAAGCAATGAAGCTCAAAACTATGTTCATCTTACAATTATATGGAAAGAAAGTCCATAATATTAGAAAAAATTAAGAAAATCTAAAGAAATGGGAGACGATGTATCTGCAGGTGACCTGAGAAAAATCTTGGGTAAAATTTAAGAAATTCTGAAGAAATGGGGTTATCTCTTGAAGTGTCGAAAAGGTGATGTTATAATGAGCATGATAAAATGAACAATAAAATGTCTAACTTTAAATAAAATGGATTTTGCATCCATGACCTATACGCGTATATGAAAGGAAAGATTTTATGAAAAGGCTTTTCGGGCACACAAAAAAACCAGCGGCTTACTGGGAAGAAAATCGCCGGGGAGGATACGATTGGGAAGATGAGGATTTCTCCTATGATGAAATGGGGGATGAAGATTATGAAGACAGCGTGGATGAGGAGCCGGAGCAGGCTCCCGCAGAGTATTCTGTGGAATCCGCCGGAAAATCGGAAAATGCTGACGGCGGGGAGCCTTTGGAAGAATCGGGGTATGAAAGCGGAGAGCCTCTGGAGAAAGAGGGATCCGATGACGGTATAGAGTTTTCGGAAGAGCTGGAGGAAAACACCTGGGAGGATACGGAAGAATCAGGGTATGAGGACGAAGAATATCCGGAGGAAGCGAAATTCGACGACATAGAGTATCTGGAAGAGCCGGAGGAAAGCGCTGGGGAATATGCGGAAGAAACCGGGTATGACGGCGGGGAGCATGAGGAAGAACCAGGATATGAGGACGGTGAATATCCGGAGGAAGCGAAATTCGACGACATAGAGTATCTGGAAGAGCCGGAGGAAAGCGCTGGGGAATATGCGGAAGAGACC
>CANQEV010000026.1 GCA_947595925.1 uncultured Acetatifactor sp.
GCAGCTATGACGAGAACGGCACCCGCAGGCAGGACATTGAGATTTATTACAGCTTTGTCGGCAAGATTGACTTGCCAGAATAACCGCCCGACCTATCCGACACAACGCGCGAGTGCCGGATAGGAACGGCAAAATTTTTTACACTTCTGTTACTTCTTTATCGCACATCAGCACAGGTTCAGGGGATTTCGCCAGCATTGCCTCCGGCCATGGCTTTCACCGCACGGATCTGGAAGGACGCCATGCCGTTTCCCTGTCTACCGACGTCATCTTATCGGGACAGCTTGTGGGCGATTACCTGTATCTTCTCAGCTCCGGCAGGGAGGGAACGGAATTTTTCAAAGTCCGCTGTGATAAATCCGACGAGAAAATTTCTCTGGCGGATTATGCCGTCAATCCCTCCTGCGCCTCCGATGGCACCATCTACTATGCCGGCACCCTGGATGACCATTTTCTCTACGCCCTCGACACCGCAAACGACATCCCCCGCCAGATTCTGGACACCCCTCTCTGGTTTCCCATGGTAGTGGGGGATTATGTCTATTATCTGGACTTAAACAGCAATTACAGCATCCACCGCTATCAATTTTCCACCGGAGAAACACAAGTCCTGACAAGAGAGCGGGTGGACTGGTTCAACGTCGGTTCGGGGTTCGTCTACTATCAAACGGTGGGAGCCGCCCCGCAGCTGAAATGCATGCGGACGGACGGCTCCGATGAAATGACGATCGCGGAGGGAAATTACAACCATATCCACATGACGTCCCGGTATGTCTACTTCCAGGATTTTGAGGACGGCACGCTCTATCACAGCGCTATTGGCTCCGGAAGCTACAGTATCTTCCAGGCGGCCAGCGACGCCGCATCCCAAAGCGATAAATGATATTCACTCCTCGATATGGTCGAGGCCCTGGCTCAGAATAGAGACAATGTGATCGTCCGCCGGCGCGTAGAAAATCGTCTTCCCGTCCCTGCGGTTCCTCACCAGCGCCATCTGCTTCAGGATCCTGAGCTGATGGGAGATCGCGGACTGACTCATTCCCAGGAGCGTGGAAATATCATATACGCACATCTCCCGGCTCTGCAGCGCCAGCATGATCTTCAGCCTGGTGGGATCCCCAAACACCTTAAAAAAATCTGCCAGATCCTGCATCTCCTCCTCCGGGGGGAGCCTGTCCAGAATCTCTTCCGCCTCCTTCGGATTCAGGATCAAAAATTCGTTTTCCATGGATTCGCTCATGCTCTTCTTCCTTTCCAGATTTTTGTACCGGCATTTCCAGCCGCTTGCCCGCTCCAAAGCCACTCCTCGTCCCGGCAATTCCGTTCCGCTAAACCGGTCCTCGTCCCGGCAATTCCGTTCAGCCGTATCCCTAGGCCCCTGCCATGCATGCGCCCGGATTGATGCGGAAGCGTTCCCGTCATTCATCCTGCCGCCACAGCCTGAAAACGCCCTCCATCTTTTCATTACAGCTGATCTCTCCCCCCTCGTCCACCGTAAGGATCCCCGCGCCGTACTTCTCAGCGAGTTTTGTTCCCCGTTCCTGCCCCAGAACGAAACAGGCCGTGGACAGCGCATCGCTCAAAAAACCGCTCTCCGACAGGATCGTGACGCTCCGCAGGCCGCTTTTCGCCGGGTAACCGGTGGACGGGTCCAGGATATGGTGATAGCGCACGCCGTCCTTCTCAAAAAAGCGCTCATAATCCCCGGAAGTGGAAACGCACCAGCTTCCTTTCAGCTCCAGATAGCCGATAGTCTCTCCGGGTTCCTCCGGATCCGCCACCGCCACTTTCCAAGGAGTTCCGTCCGGTTTTTCACCGTAAGTCAGGACGCTCCCTCCCAGGGACGCCACGCCCCAGAGGCTTTTCCCGGACGCGGACGCCTTCTCCGAAAGCTCTTTCCGTATCCGATCCAGCATATACCCCTTTCCCACAGCTCCCAGATCCAGGAAGGTCCCTTCCTCCAGGAACAGCCGCCCCTCTGTCAGTTTCATGTGATCCGGGCCGCAATGCCCCAGGGCCGCCCTGATCTCCTCCTCGGAAGGAACCCGTGTCTCTTCTGAGGGAAGCAGCGCCTGACCGTCCATATTCCATAGCCTCGTCAGCGCGCCCAGCGCGGGAGAAAAGGCCCCGTCGGAATCTTCCTCGACTTTCCGGCACTCCCGCAGAAGCTCAAAGAGTTCTTCCGAGACGAAGGCTCCACCCGGTCCCATCTCCTGCTGCACCCGGAAGACCTCCGACGTCTCCTCCCTCCAGGAGAGCAGTTCCCTCTCCTTGCCGCGGATCTCTTCAAGGAGAGAATCTTCCAGCTCCCTCAGCTCTTCCTCCGATAGATCCCCGCTATAAAACGTCAAGTTGACCAGGGTCCCCATAGCAGTGTCCGCCAGGGAATGTCTGACGGCGCTCTCTTTTCCGCACCCACAGAAAGCGCAGGCCGCGCACAGACATACCGTCAGAATCAGCCAGGCCCCCTGTCCTCTCCTGAAATTTTTCTTTGCAAGTTCAAAACCATATGATATATTGTCCATAAAAGGCAGTTCCTTTTTCTGCCGGGCAAAGGATGCGCGCATGAAAAGACTCCCCTCTCCAAAGAAAACCGCATACTGTTTAACCGGAGTGCTGGCGGCGATCCTTCTGTTCTCCGCTTTTTCAATCCTCCATGCCGCCTGGAAGTCCTCCGGACGGGAGCGGTCCGGCGACCCCTCCACATTGGAGATTTACCAGAACGGCGTCCTGATCCAGAGCATTTCCCTGGCTCAGGTTTCGGAGACCTATTCCTTTACCGTTGTCGGCGAGGGGGACGCCTACAACATCATCACGGTAAGCCCCGACGGTGCATGGGTCTCCGAGGCAAGCTGCCCCGACAAACTCTGTATCCGGCAGGGCTCTCTTCCCGGCTCCCTCCTGCCCATCACCTGCCTGCCAAACCGCCTGGTGATCCGCCTGGCGGATGACAGCCCAAGGGAAACTGACAATGGCGCGGACGCCCTGACATACTGACCCAGCCAACTGCCCGGACAGCGGTCCCCTTCTGCTGCCCCACCGGCATTGAAATATTTGCTCCTGAGCGAAAGGAATTTTTTATGAAAGCGTCTGAAAACAGGCCCTCTCCCAGAAAGCTGACCGTACTTTCCCTGATGACCGCCCTCTCTCTGATCATCTTTTACCTGGAAAGCCTGCTGCCCCCGCCCGTGCCCATCCCCGGCATCAAATTAGGGCTGGCCAATATCGTCACCCTGATCGTTTTAAACCGCTGCGGGGCCCGGGAAGCTCTCCCCGTGCTCCTCTGCCGGATCCTTCTGTCCTGCTTTTTCTTCAGCCAGGCAATCAGTCTTGCCTACAGCCTGGCGGGAGGTCTGCTCTGCCTTTTGACCATGGCGGTCCTGCAGACTCTCCTGCAAAAGCGTTTCCTCTGCCTCACCAGCATCTTCGGTGCCATGGCCCACAACATCGGGCAGATGGGGGTGGCCCTTGCATTGACAAAAGTTCCCGGGGTCCTTGCCTATCTTCCCTTTCTCCTGATCAGCGCCGCCGTCACCGGCCTGTTCACCGGCCTGTGCGCCCATTTTTCCCTAAAGTATCTGCCGAAATTTCCGGACTGAAAGACATCACAGGACGCCGGGATCACAATTCCCGCAAGAGCTGCGCCATGGTCTTTCCCAGGATCGGGTGCCTTAGATTCGGCGCCAGCTCGCACATGGGTTTCAGCACAAATTCCCTGTTCTCCAGATCCACATGGGGGAGGATGAGATCCGCGTCCTCATAAACCAGTTTATCATAAAACAGAATGTCCAGATCCAGGGTCCTGGGGCCCCAGTGAACCTCCCTGGTCCTTCCCTCCGACGCTTCAATCTGATGCAGCTTCTGAAGCAGTTCTTTCGGGGAAAACAGGGTTTCCAGGAAGATGGCTCCATTCAGGAAATCCGCCTGGTCCGTCTTTCCGTAAGGCTTTGTCTCCACAAGGGAACTGCTCTGCACAGACCGGATCTGCCGGCAGTCCTTTAACGCAGACACCGCGCTTCTGAGATGCTGTTCCCGGTCCCCGATATTCGAGCCCACCGAGAGATACACCCTGTGCCACTCCCGGCGGATCCGCACGGAAACGCTCTCAAAGGGAAGCCCGATGGGGGCCTGGGGCTTTCTGACCTCAAAGTCCACCCCCCGGACCGCCGGATACTGCTGCAGCAGCTTTTCCGCCAGCTTTTCCGCGACCCGCTCCAGGAGATTGCACTTTTCCTCCCGCATCCACTGATCCAACTTGTGACAGACCTCCCCGTAATTCACGGTTAGGGCCAGATCGTCCGTGAGGCCCGCAGCCCTGGTGTCCAGAAAAAGTATCACATTCAGGAAAAACGACTGCCCCTTCTGCTTTTCCTCGGGGTACACGCCGTGATGCGCATAGACCTCCAGATTGTCGATCCGTATCTCATCCAGTCTGTTCTCCATAGCCTTCTCCCTTTTCTTTCGCGTTTCCTAAACTCTCCTGTTCCGGGGGACAGACATCCCCGCCGGGCCGGGACCTACGGCTGCAAACACTGCGAACCTGCCTCTCTCAGAAGACTGCCAAGGTCTGCCTTGCCCTGCGCCCGCCTCGGATTTATTTTTCCGGCCTGTCCTACTCCGCCAGAGATGCAAGCTCTCCTATCTGCTTTTCCCTGTCACATGGACAACTGTCAAGGTCTGCCTTTCTCTGCGCCCGCCTCGGGTTCAATTTTCCCCGCATGTCCTGCCCTGCCGCAGGATCGCCTCCGCCATCCGGACGGCTCTCACATTCTTCTCCACGTCGTGGACCCGGACAAAGGAGACCCCTTTCATCACCGCCATCACCGTCGTGACGATCGTCCCCTCCTCCCGCTGATCCGCCGGGAGATCCAGGGTCAGGCCGATCACGGATTTCCGGCTGCATCCCAGCAGGACGGGCAGTCCCCACCACCGAAATTCCTCCAGCCTTGCAAGAACCTCCAGGTTATTCTCATAGGTTTTCCCAAAACCCACCCCGGGATCCAGCAGGATCTTATCCCGGGAAATCCCCGCTTTCTCAGCCAGTTTCAGGCTTTCTGCCAGGTCTGAGAACACATCCGGCAGGAAATCTTCGTATTCCGCCTTCTCCCGGTTGTGCATCAGACAGCACGCCGCTTTTCCCGCCGCGATGACCCTGGCCATTTCGGGATCCTTCTTCAAGCCCCAGATATCGTTGATCAGGTCCGCCCCTGCCTCGATGCCCGCGCGGGCGGTCTCTGCCTTATACGTGTCCAGGGAAACCGGCACGTCGAACCTCTCTTTGACGGCCCGGATCACCGGAATCACCCTGCGGATCTCCTCCTCCGCGGGAACCGGCGTGTAACCGGGCCTCGTGGACTCTCCGCCGATATCCAGAAGGTCCATCCCCTGGTCCAGCATGGTCTCCACCTGTCTTAAAGCCCGGTCCATATCCGTCCACTTTCCTCCGTCGGAGAAGGAATCCGGCGTGACATTTAAGATGCCGCATACATATGTTTGATTTTTTGTGTCAAATTCCCGGTTTCCGATCCTCATCTATTTCGAGCCCCTGTTTTCTACCTGCCGTTTTTCATTTTCTGCTTCTTTGTGTTCCGAGTTTTAGAGTTTTCTGGTTTTCCGTACTGTATTGTCTTCCCATTCCATGTTTTCTGTGTTCCAAATTTCAGGAAATCCGGGCTTTTCCGCACCGTCTCCCTGCCCTGGTCTTTCCCCCTCAGCAGCCTCTCCCCAACATTTTGAAGAACTGCTCCCTCAGTTCCTCCTGCTCCTGAAAGACTCCCCGGGAGGCAATGGTCACCGTCTGACTTCCCGGCTTTTTCACGCCGCGCATGGTCATGCACATGTGCTCCGCCTCCACAAGCACCATCACGCCCTTCGGCTTTAAGTATTTCATGATCGCGTCCGCGATCTGCGCCGTCATCTGTTCCTGAATCTGAAGCCGGCGGGCATAGATCTCCACGGTCCGGGCCAGCTTGCTGAGACCCACCACCCTGCCGTCCGGAACGTACGCGATATGCGCCTTCCCGAAAAAAGGCAGCAGATGATGTTCACAGGTGGAGTAAAACATGATATCCCGCTCCAATACCATGCCGCTGTCCTGCACCGGAAATACCCTGGACAGGCACTCGCCGGGATCCTGGTCCATCCCCCCCGCAAGCTCCTGATACATTCTTGCCACGCGGTCCGGCGTATCCGCCAGTCCCGCCCGGTCCGGATCCTCTCCGATCCCCTCTAGAAATAGCCTTACCGCCTCTCTGACCTTATCCTGATCTATCATTCCGCAACCATTCCTTTCTCTGACAGAACCTTTTTTGGTACTTTCCAAACCGTTCCTATTTTTCCCTCTTTTTCCGACCCCCGGGCTCATATCCCACAAGATCCATCAGCCTTCCCAGATAAGACAGCGATCCAAAGGCAAGGATCACATCATCCTCTCCCGCGAGAAGCTGCGCCATCTCCAGCGCTTCTTCCAGACTGGCGGCCGCAGTGACGGAGGGATGCACTTTGGCGATCTCTTTCGCCAGCTCCAGCGCCGGCAGGGCTCTGGGGTTGTCCGGCGGCGTCACGGTGATGATCTGATCCGCGTATCGATGGGTCAGCTCAATGATCCTTCCGTAATCCTTGTCCCTCAACACCCCCATTATATAGAGAATCCGCCTGTTTGTAAAATAAAATTCGATGGATTCTGCAAGTTTTTCCGCCGCGTCTTCGTTATGAGCGCCATCCGCGATCAGGAGCGGACGCTTTTTCAGCACGGTAAGCCGCCCCTCCCACACCGTCTCCTTAAGGCCCTGCCGGAGCGCTTTTTCCGAAACCGGGAAGCCCTTCTCTCCCAGCGCCCGGCACACGTCCACGGCCAGAACCGCGTTGGCGATCTGAAACTTTCCCGCCAGGGAGATCTCCAGCCTGCGATATTCCCCGTAGTCAAAACACTGTCTCTCCAGGCCGTACTTGATCCTCTGGGCACCGGCGCTGTCGGAGATCCAAAACGCCACCCCCGTCTCCCGGGCCTTTTCGCGGACGACTTCCTCCGCCTCCGGCTTCTGTCTCATGCAGACCACGATGGAACCGGGCTTGATGATGCCCGCCTTTTGAGCCGCGATCTCCTGCAGAGTGCCGCCCAGAAATTTCATGTGGTCCATGCCGATGGAGGCGATGGCTTCCACCAGGGTTCCTTCGATCAGGTTCGTGGCGTCCAGAAGTCCCCCCATCCCCGTCTCCAGCACGCCGATATCGCACTTTTTCTCCCGGAAATACAGAAATGCCAGCGCCGTCTCCACCTCAAAAGGCGTCGGCTGGGCCAGTCCCTCCGCCGTCATGGCGTCGCAGGCCTCTTTTACCGCTTCCAGATGCTCGCACAACGCCCGCTGGGAGATTTTTTTCCCGTTCACCTGGATCCTCTCCCGGTACTCCCGGATCGTGGGGGAGAGATACCGCCCCACCCGGTAACCCGCACAGGAAAGGACCGTGGAGACATACGCAAGGACGGAGCCCTTTCCGTTGGTACCCGCGATATGAACCCATTTTGTCTCCTTCTGGGGATCCCCCAGCCTCCTGCAGAGTTCCCGTATGCTGTCAAGCCCCGGCTGGATCCCGCAGCCGGCAATACTCTCCATATACTCCAAAGCTTCTTTGTAATTCATGCCGTTTCTCCCAGGTATAAAATTCCTCTTTTACGAGAATACTTTCCATCAAAAGGAATGCCAGTCAGCATACAACCGTCACGCAGCATGATTTCCGGTTATCTCTTGCACAACATATACCGTATAGAGCCGTGCTCCAGCCTTCCGCCTCGGCAAATGACTCGTCTGCCGGTCAAAGCTCCGACGCTGAAACACAGCCCGCAGATCAAAGTAGCCCAAAAGCGCATGGCGTCTTTGCCGACGGCGACGGAACGAGAACCATTGCTCAGATTTTCACGATTAAATTTATCGATCAGAAAGGATCCTGCCCATGACAGAACACCGCCCACTCCCAAATAACCCTCTTGCAAATCTCATACGAAACTTTCTTCGCTGCGGCATTGCCGGCTGGTGCCTGGAAATCCTCTTTACCGCCCTCTGCAGCCTGCGCCGCCGGGAACTAAAACTAAAGGGAAACACCTCTGTCTGGATGTTTTCCATCTATGGCTGCGGCGCCCTGATCGGGCCTCTTTGCCGCCTCCTGAAAAAATGGCCTCTCTGGATGCGCGGCTTCGCCTATATGACTCTGATCTACGGCGTGGAATACCTGAGCGGTAAAGCCCTCCAAAAGAAGGGGCTCTGCCCCTGGGATTACGGCCGCAGCCGCTTCCACATAAACCGCACCATCCGTCTGGACTACGCTCCCCTGTGGTTCCTCGCGGGGCTCCTGTTCGAAAGACTGACCCAGGACGATGACTAAATGTCGGCGCCGTCCATGTCCTCCATCTCCCCGGAACCGATATCCAGCATGTTGACGGTTCTTCTCTTAAGCCTTGCCTCCTCGGACTGCTTCAGGATAAAATTCTTAATCTCCTTGGAGTTCTTGATGTGCGTCAGATACAGCTTGGGATGGGTCGTATCCCCGGTGAAACAGACCACCGTCCCCATACCAAAAATCCTCTCCGCCAGGCTTGCCTCGAGCCGCACGTCCTGTACCTTGTACATATAGCAGTCATTTTCAACGGTCTTGAACAGGCCGGACTGGATCGTCAGCATATCCTCCTTGATCGTGTATTTCGTAAACGTAAACGGAAGTCCCAAAAACAGCCAGCGCTTTCTCTCCACATATTTCATGTTCTTATCCTCCTGATCCTTCCTCTCCCTGCCGGACCCTCTCCCGATCCTCGGGAATCCCATCGGCGGTCCCGCCTCGGAGATCTCTCGCTATCTATTATACAAAAGCCTGCCCGTAAGCACAAGGGAAAACCTTAAAAAATTTTTACCGTTTCAGGATCCACTCCGGTCCATCCATGCAGAAAAATGCCAGCCATGCCTCCATCTGATTTCCGATCTTTTCATGATTGCAAACATTTTTTCCTTCAGCTTGTCAGAGTGAACGAAGGCACAAACCCGCCACACAAAATGCTTGCATGTCCCCCTTAAAAATGCTATGATATTTGAGGAATAAATCTGACTTATTGAAGGAGGTAACGCACATGACTGCCAAGGAATGTATCGTAGGGCGCAGGAGCATCCGCCAGTTCACGGATCAGCCTGTATCCCATGATCTCTTAGAAGAGATCGTCGCCACCGCTTCTTACGCGCCAAGCTGGAAAAATACGCAGGTCACCCGGTATACCGCGGTGGAGGGTGCCGTCAAGGAAAAGCTGTCAAAGCTGACTTCTATCTTTCCCGGGAACACTTCCCGTATGGAGAGCGCTCCCATGGTCGTGGCGGTCAGCGTGGTAAAGGGACGCTGCGGTTACGAGCGCGACGGTTCTTTCTCCACCGTGAAGGGCGACGGCTGGCAGATGTTCGACGCCGGGATCGCAAGCGAAGCCTTCTGTCTCGCCGCATACGAACAGGGCCTTGGCACCGTGATCCTTGGCCTCTTTGACGTAGAGGAGGCGGCGCGCCTTTTGGAGATCCCCGAGGAACAGGAGCTCGTGGCTCTGATCTGCATCGGGTATCCCGCGGAGAATCCGGAAGCGCCCAGGCGCAAGACCGTTTCAGACCTTCTATCCTATAAATCGTAAAATCCGGGGCCGAAGAGTTTCCTCTTCGGTCCTTTTTGAGGACTCCCGGGAACGGACGCCCCGAGGAAAGGCGGACCGCCGGCGGCCCCATGCCGACATCCCGCCGCAAAAAACTGACGATAAAATCTGATAGATTTGAAACATAAAACGGAGGACATGAACATGCGACACCTGATGAACCCCCTGGATTTTTCCGTATGCGAGCTGGACACCCTCTTTGACCTGGCAAACGACATTGAGCGTAATCCAAAGAAATACGCCCACGCCTGCGACGGAAAGATCCTCGCCACCTGCTTCTACGAGCCCAGCACCCGGACGCGGCTGAGCTTCGAATCCGCCATGACCCGCCTGGGCGGACGCGTGATCGGCTTCGCGGACCAGAACTCTTCTTCCGCCGCCAAGGGCGAAAGCGTATCCGACACCATCCGCGTAATCTCCTGCTACGCGGACATCTGCGCCATGCGCCACCCCAAGGAGGGCGCGCCCATGGTGGCAAGCGAGAAATCCGGGATCCCCGTGATCAACGCCGGGGACGGCGGCCATTACCATCCCACCCAGACTTTGACGGACCTCCTGACGATCCGCAGCCTGAGAGGACGGCTTGACCACTTTACCATCGGCCTCTGCGGCGACCTGAAATTCGGCCGCACCGTCCACTCCCTGATCAGCGCCCTGGTCCGGTACCCCGGCATCCGCTTCCTCTTCATCTCCCCGGACGAGCTCCGGGTTCCCGACTATATCACGGAGATGCTGAAGGAAAAGGGCATCCCTTACGAGGAAGTGATCAGCCTGGAGGAAGTCATGCCCCAGCTGGATCTCCTGTACATGACCCGGGTTCAGAAGGAACGCTTCTTTAACGAGGAGGATTACGTCCGGCTGAAAGACTTCTACATCCTCGACCCCGCAAAGATGGAACTGGCAAAGGAGGACATGCTGGTCCTCCACCCCCTGCCCCGGGTAAACGAGATCTCTGTAGAAGTGGACGACGATCCCAGGGCCGCCTACTTCAAACAGGCCCAGTACGGCGTTTACGTGCGCATGGCCCTGATCCTGACGCTGCTGGAGCTGGTGTGACGCGACAGTCCAAAAAGCGCCCCGCCGCCCGGTTCGCAAAAAAACGCCGGAATGTCCTGAAACGGACACAGCGAACACGAACCTGATGCGGCGCGACGCCTTTACAACAATATAAATCCCGCGGATCCCGCCCCGCAGACGACGGAACCCGCTTCCTAAAAGGAGGAAACGAATGTTAAACGTAGGAAAGATCGAGGAAGGTTTTGTCCTGGACCACATCCAGGCAGGCCAGAGCCTCTCCATCTATGAACACCTTCAGCTGGACAAGCTGGACTGTACCGTAGCCATCATCAAAAACGCCCGCAGCGAAAAGATGGGAAAAAAAGACATTCTGAAAGTGGAGTGCGACATCGACATGCTGGACCTGGACGTGCTGGCCTTTATCAACCACAATATTACCGTAAATGTGATAAAAAATGGTGAAATCGTAGAAAAAAAGGAATTGGTACTTCCCCAACAGATCAAAAACGTGATAAAATGTCATAATCCCCGCTGTATCACTTCCATCGAACAGGAACTCCCCCACATCTTCATCCTGGCGGATCCCGAGAAGGAAGTCTACCGCTGCAAATACTGTGAGGAAAAATATCACAATGGGACAAAATTATAACTCAGCTTTCCGCTAAAACGGCAATGCTAAAAGAAACGCTCAATGAAAGGAGAAAAAACATGAGCCAACAGAGAAAACCCCTGGTCACCCACATTTTCACCGCAGACCCTTCCGCCCGGGTATTTGACGGAAAACTCTACATCTATCCCTCCCACGACCTTCCCCACTCCGGCGAAGACAACGACAACGGGGACGAGTACGCTATGGAAGACTACCACGTTCTCTCCATGGACAGCCTGGAAGCGGAGTGCGTGGACAACGGCGAAGCCCTGCACATGAAGGACGTCCCCTGGGTGCAGAAACAGATGTGGGCCCCAGACGCCATCTGCAAGGATGGCAAATACTACCTGGTATTCCCCGCCCGGGACAAGGAGGGGATCTTCCGCCTGGGCGTAGCGGTTTCCGAATCTCCCACAGGGCCTTTCCACGCTGAGCCCAACTACATCGAAGGCAGTTACAGCATCGACCCCGGCCTCCTGCAGGACGACGACGGCAGGGTCTACGTCTACTACGGCGGACTCTGGGGTGGCCAGCTGGACAAGTGGAAGACCGGAAAATTCGATCCCGATGCCGGAGAGCTGGAGGGAACATTGGATCCCCAGGACACGGCCCAGGGCCCTATGTTCGCGGAATTTGCCCCGGACATGAAATCTTTTGTCTCCAAGCCGAAAAACCTTGTGATCTATGACAAGGACGGCAGTCCCATAAAAGTGGGCGACGAGGAACGCCGCTTTTTCGAAAGCCCCTGGGTACATAAATACAATGGAAAGTACTACCTCTCCTACTCCACGGGAACCACCCACTACATCGTTTACGCCACTGCGGACGCCCCCGACGGCCCCTTCACCTACCAGGGCCGGATCCTGGAGCCCGTGCTGGGCTGGACCACCCATCAGTCCATCGTGGAGTACCAGGGAAAGTGGTATCTCTTCTACCACGACTGTGAGCTCTCCGGCGGCATCAACCACCGCCGCAATGTGAAATACACGGAGCTCACCTACAATCCCGACGGAAGCATCGTCACCATCGACGCAAGCCTGTAAAAATTTGAAAAATGTCGCTGAAACTCAGCTTCATTACAATATCCACTTGGAAAAACCAACAGCCGGCCATCTGGCCGGCTGTATTCTTACTCTTCCGTCATTCCTCCGAATCCTTATCTCCCACCGCCCGGCTCAGTTCCTCAAAGATCTCATGGAACGTATTTGACACCATCGTAGGGTTCGCCCGGAAGATCTGTCTGAACTGCTTTGCCCTGCTGTCCACAAGTTCGTGCCTTCTATGCTGCAGTTCGTCCTGCCTCCCCAACAGTTTCCGGTGGATCTCCTCTTTGATCCGCTGGGCGTCGGGCTTCTGAACGGCTCCGCCGGACTCCTCCGCCCACTCGCCGATCAGCTGCATAAATTCGTCCTTCTTCTCCGTGATTGCGCCGGTGATCGCGTCCTTGCGCTGCTGGATCCCTTCCTTGTATTCCGCTACCTTCTGTTCCATCTCCTCCGTGGTCAGGGCGATCACCACGTCCAGGCGCTTCTGCATACGGGCCAGCTCCTCTTTCGCATTCTCCAGCTTGACCAGGATATCCCGCAGATCCAGGGCCGCCTTGAAGCTCAGGGCGAAATCCGCAAAGATCACGGCCGTGAGAAGAAAGGTCGCCGCCGTTAAGATCTGGCCCGGAATGGCCAGCACAAACTGTTCCACGGGCTTGTGGACCACTTCCGTCATCAGGATCGTCAGGCCGCCCCAGGCTAGGGTGGACGACAGGCAGATATGCCCTTGAAACTGGAACTTATGCTTGGAATAGTCCCAATACCGCACCTTGAACAGCGCTTCCATGGTGACGCCTGTGACATACTCCAGCACCGTCGCCCCGATACAGCCCATCAGGTAGGTCAGGGGCAGATTGTGCCGGACCGGTATGGACACCACCAGCATCATGATGGCCCCGCTGCCGTACAGGGGCAGGAACGGCCCCCGCATAAAGCCCCGGTTCGTCCATTTCCGCGTCTTTAAGGACACGTAGGCCGACTCAAAGCACCAGCCGCAAAAGCAATAAAAGTAAAAGAAAAAGATCCACTGTGTCACCGTATATTGGTACATTTCTTCCCCCTTCGCGGTCAGCGATAGACCGCTGCCTCCACATTTGTTTTTCCCTTCCGCGTCTCCCCGGTCTCCCCGAGAAAGACGAATTTTCCAAAGCCTCTGGCGTTCACGGTCTCCCCCGCCTTCAAGGTCCGGGAATTGTTCTCGCAGAGCCGCCCGTCCACATAGACCTTGCCGGCCTGAAAGAGCCGCAGACTGTCCTCCCGGGACAGATGGTAGATCTTCGCGATCACGCCGTCCGCCCTGGGGGAGACCACCTGCACGGTCACTTTCTCCGGTTCCTCCTGCAGGATTTCCCGATAGTCCTCCGTCACCCTGCATTTCACCTGGGTATGCCGTACCTGTGTCAGATTGTCACAGATAAATTCCGCAACTCCCTCCAGGCAGAAGAGGTAGGCCTGTTTTTCTCCTGCAACGATGTCCCCCAGGGTACTTCTCTCGATCCCCAGATTCATCAGCGCCCCCAGGAAATCCCGGTGGGAGAGATCGTCCGCGAACTTCCGGTTCAGGGGCTCGATGTGGATACACGCGATGGGGAAATCCGCCTCATATCCCAGCGCTTCCGGATCGCCAAACCGCAGGACCACCCGGTCCGCGTGTTCCCGTCCGCCCCAGAGCCGCAGGCCGCAGCCCTTTAATTCTCCCTCCATCCGGTGGAACACATCCTGCTCCGCCAAGCCCAGAAAATCCGTAAAGAGGAAGATATTCTGCCGATAGGACTTATCCGCCAGCTCCCGGAGGCGGCTCCCCAGGAGCTGCAGTTCCTTTTCACTCTTTTCCTGCATCCTTAATGTTCCTCTGTATCCTTAACCTTTCTTCGTGTTTTCAACTTTCCGAGATAACCTATTCGCGTCCTCATCTTTCCCTGATAATATTCCCTCTCCCAAGTACCCTTACCGTTCCCGGTATCTTTACCTTTCCTGGGTATGCTTCACTTTCCTACCCTCTACCCCAGCGTTACGTCCAGGGTCATCATCAGTGCAAAGCCAAGCGCAAAAGCGATGGTCCCCAGATTGTTGTTGGTTCCCTCATTGGCCTCGGGGATCAGTTCCTCCACCACGACATAGATCATCGCGCCCGCCGCAAACGCCAGCATATACGGCAGGATCGGCGTGACGATGCTGGCCAAAAGGATCGTCAAAACGGCTCCAACAGGCTCTACCGCGCCGGAGAGCATCCCCAGCAGGAAAGAGTTTTTCACGCTCTTTCCCCCCGCCCGGAAGGGCAGAGAGATAATTGCGCCCTCCGGAAAGTTCTGAATGGAAATACCGATGGCAAGCATGATGGCGCTGGCCATGGTGACCGAGCTTTCCTCGCTCAGCGCCCCCGCCAGGATCGCGCCGCAGGCCGCTCCCTCGGGGAAATTGTGGATCGTCACCGCCAGCATCAACATCACCGTTTTTCCCAGGCTGCTCCTTCGTCCCTCCGGTTCCTTTCCCCCGACGTGGAGATGGGGCACCAGGCTATCCATGGCAAACAGAAAAGCGATGCCCAAAAAGAAACCGATCACAGCCGGGACAAATCCCCATCTTCCCATTTCCTCACACATGTCTATTGCCGGAATGAGCAGCGACCACACGGAGGCCGCCACCATAACTCCGCCCGCGAAACCTATGAAAAGACTCTGAAGACCGGCGCGCATCTGTCTGGATAGAAAAAAGACACAGGCCGCCCCCAGAGTTGTACCCAGAAAGGGCAGACATAACCCAATCCATACACCCATGATAAGGACTTCTCCTATTGATTTTTCTATCCTATTATACCGAAAGACGCCGCTTCCTGTGACACAAAGCGGCGCTTTCCTTTAGCTGAAACTGATAACTTCTTCTTTCGGGGCCTTGGCCTTTTCCACGCTGACCGCGTGCAGGACGGGGCCTTCTCCGTTGTAATCCTTCCAGTATTCCTTGGAAACGGTGGCGGTGACCTTCACCCAATCCCGTTCCCTCAGGCTGGCCGCGTCTTTATACTCGCAGATATATCCCAAAAACGCCATATCCTCCGCGCAGCAGGTCATTGCCATTCTCCCGGGGACAAAGCGGTCCGCCCCCACGCCATCGGGCTTTGCGACCATAGCAACGAACTCCAGCTTCTTCCCTTTATAACGTTCCGGGTGATCCATGCAGTCCAGATACCAGATGCCGTATCCCTGATTGTCCAGCGGGATCGTCTCCTGCTGGAGGTCATAGGGAAGATCCTCCTCCAGAATCTCGTCTATCTCGCCGTTTGCATCCTCAAAGATCACGTCCGCGGAGGCGTTGACCGCCTTGATGTTCCTCTTATAGGAGTTCAGCTGATCCCTCACGTTGTCGCAGCGGTTGATAATGATCATCTCCGACTTGCGGATCATCTCCGCCAGCAGGGACCGCATATTGGTATAGTACATGGGAAACGTACTCCCGTCGATAATGGTGATCTGCTGCTCGATCTTCCAGTGCCAGGGCAGGCTCATGTTCTTATAGTTCCACATGCCGTTGTACTCAATGATGATCCTCTCCGGCTTGTGCTTTTTCTCCAGCTCCAGCATCTTAGCGGGGGTAAATTCCGCCTCGCTTTCGATCAGTTCCATCACCGTATTGCTCCGCCGCAGCAGGTCGGGATCGTACTCGTTCTCCCCTTCCTCGCAGACGATCAGCAGTGTCTTTCCCCGGATCTGAAAATATTGCTGTCCCAGGGTAAATGTGATAAATTCCGTCTTGCCGCTCTCCAGAAAACCATTGATCGCATAGACAGGCTTCATGGTTTCCCTCCTTTCCCGTCACCGCGCGGTATGCTTACCCGCGGAACAACTGCACCAGCTTCTCTTCTTTCAGTTCGGAACCGATCACGCAGATCTTTCCGGTCACCTCCGGCTTGCCGGTCCTAACCTCATGCTCTTCCGGCACATAATCGTAATAGATCCAGGTCCCGTCCTGGGCGGGAACCATGCCCTTCGCACGCAGGATCGCACCGTACTCCCCGCTGTCCAGAGCGGTCAGGATGCCGTCGATCTCCTCCCTTGTGTAGACGTTCGGCGTCTCCATGCCCCAGCTTGTGAACACTTCATCCGCGTCATGGTGATGATGGTCGTGATCGTGACAGCCGCAGGTGCAGTCCGGCCCGTGGTCGTGATGATGGTGGTCGTGGTCATGATCCTCGTCCTCATCGTCGTCATGGTGGTGATGGCGCTCATGTTCCTCGTCCTCATCGTCGTCATGGTGGTGATGGCGCTCATGTTCCTCGTCTTCATCATCGTCATGGTGGTGATGGTGCTCATGTTCCTCATCATCGTCATGGTGGTGATGGTGCTCATGTTCCTCGTCCTCGCCGTGATGATGGTGATGGTCGTGGTCATGATGATGCTCCGGCTCCTGTTTTGCCTTCTCCATCATCTCCTTCAGAAGATCCTCCAGCTTATCCGCGCCCTCGATGGTGGCGAGCACCGTCTTTCCGTCCAGCTGTGCAAGAGGCGTCGTGATAATGGTCGCTTTTGCATTGTGCTCCCGGATCATCTGGACGCACTCATTGATCTTCTCCTGGCTTGCCTTATCCGTCCTGCTTAAAATGATCGTCCCGGCATACTCGATCTGGTTGATGAAGAACTCGCCGAAATTTTTCATATACATCTTGCACTTCGTCGCGTCCACCACGGCTACCGCGCTGTTCACCTGTACGTCCAGATCCTTCGCCACGCCCTCCACTGCCTTTAAGACGTCGGAGAGCTTCCCCACTCCGGAGGGCTCGATCAAAATGCGCTCCGGCGCGTAGGCGCTGATCACTTCCTTTAAGGATGTGCCAAAATCTCCCACGAGGGAACAGCAGATACATCCGGAGTTCATCTCCTTGATCTCAATGCCGGATTCCTTCAGGAAACCGCCGTCGATACCTATCTCGCCGAACTCGTTCTCGATGAGAACGGTCTTGGAACCGTCCAGCGCCTCCGCCAGCAGCTTCTTGATCAGCGTCGTCTTTCCCGCTCCCAGAAAACCGGATACCACATCTATTTTTGTCATTTTCCTCACCCTTCCTTTTCTGCGGACCTTGATCTATTCCCGCTGACTCCTATTTTCTACCAATCCAACGGGATTGTCAAGCACCAGTTCAGCCAGCCGCCTTAAACACAGCTTTGCGAATGGCGTGGCTGAACTGGTTTCCTATCACAGCATTGCCAGAACCGCGATCAGCGGCGCGACAGCAACCTCTTCATCCTCCGACACGCCGCAGAGGATCCCCAGGAGCCGCCCCTGTTCGTCAAAGAGCCCGCCGCCGCTCATTCCGGCTTTCACCGGTACCTGGGCCAGCATCATATAAGCGCCAAAATCCTCCGCGTAGACATAATCCTCCGTCAGCGTCCCCGCGTAAGCATCCTCCGCCACCCCTGTATAAGACCCCATGGCGATCACCACGTCCCCGACGCGGACCCCGTCATAGGCGTTCTGATCCACCGGGCAGCACAGATAATCCTCCCCGTGGTCCCTGACGCTTCCGTCCTCCGCCATCTCCAGCAAACTGTCCCGGGGGATCCGCAGAACCGCCAGATCTGCCTCCTCCGCCCGCTGATACAAATCCGTCCGCACCCGGAAACCGTCTCTGAACTCAATGTCAGCGCCGCCCTCCGCCTGATCCAGCACATGCCCCGCCGTGACGATCAAAAGCTCCCTTCCGTCATCCCGCAGGATCACGCCGCTCCCCTGAAGATTTCCGGCGGTGATCCTCACCATCATGCCGCTGCACCTGTCCTGAAGCTCCCCCGCGGGATTTTCAGGCCCCGTCTCCAGAAGCGGTGCCGCGGAGATCTGTTCGCAGTTTTCCAACCCCAATGTACTCCCCGGGTTTTTCGTTGCGGTTTCCTCGTTATCCTGCATATCAGCAGTCCCGTTTTTCCCAGCTTCCGCCAAGTTTCCAGAACTTTCTTTCGTCAGCAGAGTATCGCTTTTCCCGCCCTCCGCCGCGCTTTCAATATTTTCACCGGTTCCCTGCATGCCACCGCCGCACCCCGATAATAAGAGCGCCATTCCCAATGCTATATAAACTATTTTCGCCATTGCACGCCTCGTTATTCTGTTTCCCCATTCATTTTTCTGACAAAGGCTTCCGGTTTCACCGTCATCTCCGCCCAGGCGGGAAGAAAGCCTCTCTTTATGGCATTTCTCACAGAACGGATATTGGACCATGCGGTGCCTCCTGAAATATGACAAAATACCATTACCTTTTTCACAAAGTTTAACATACCAGAAAACAAAAGACAATAAAAAGAAATCCTTGCGCCAAAACCAAAAAGCGCATATAATGTCTTTAGCGTAAGCAGGACAGGTGATCGCGGCCGTGCATCCGCACGGGTGAGGAAAGTCCGGGCTTCACAGGGCAGGATGCCGGATAACGTCCGGTGGAGGCGACTCCCAGGCCAGTGCAACAGAAATATACCGCCTCCCGCCATCCGTCGGTTTCCGAAAGGGACTGCCGGACAGCCGGGGGTAAGGGTGGAAAGGCAGTGTAAGAGACTACCGTCCGTCTGGTAACAGGCGGAGCCATGTAAACCCCATCCGAAGCAAGACCAAGCAGAGAGCCATAGGCTTGCCCGGCCTGCTTTCAGGTAGGTCGCTTGACGCGGCTGGCAACAGCCGTGCTAGATAGATGATCACCCAACGACATAACCCGGCTTATCGTCCCGCTTATGCCTAAAAAGCGCCGTAAAGTAAGGAATTCCTTATTTTACGGCGCTTCTTATTTCGCATCAAACTCTGAAACAACTTCCCCCCACGAACTCTCTGCAGATGGAGTTGTTCGGCAGGCTCTCGCTGGACAGGTTCAGAAAATAGTCCAGGAATTTCAACAGCCTTTTTGCCTCGTAATATTCCGGCGCCTCCCTGGGGATCTGGAACAGCAAGGGTTCCGCGAACTGCTTTAAGGCCGCCAGCTCGTACACCAGCGCGGAGTTGAACATGGCATCCGCCTCCTCCTGGAAGGGAAAGATGTTCTCTTCCTCCCCACGGCGCACGGAGGACCACATCTGGATCGTCCTTCTGGCGTCGGATCCCCGGGTCCTGGCGTCCCGCACCATCCTTCTCAAAAGCCTTCCGTCCGTGGTGGCAATTCTGTTGTGCGCGTCCACGTTGATCGTGGTCAGGGCGCTGATATAGATCTTAAATTTGCTCTCCTCAGGCAGGGCGTAGCTCATCTTGGGATTCAGCCCGTGGATGCCCTCGATCACCAGAATATCATCCGGCCCCAGGCGCTTTGTCTCCCCGAGATATTCCCTCCTTCCGATCTTAAAGTTAAAGGTTGGCATCTCCACCGTCTCGCCGTTTAAGAGCCTCGTCATATCGTTGTTAAACAGCTCTACGTCCATGGCCCCCAGGCACTCGAAATTATAGTCCCCGTTCTCATCCAGGGGCGTATGCTCCCGATTTACAAAATAATCGTCCAGGGCGATGGGGTGGGGCACCTTCCCCAGAGTGCGGAGCTGAATGGAAAGCCTGTGGGAAAAGCTGGTCTTCCCGGAGGAAGAGGGGCCCGCGATCATGATGAATTTCACGTTGCTGCGGCCTACGATCTCCCGGGCGATCTCGGCGATTTTTCTCTCCTGAAGAGCTTCCTGGACCAGGATCAGCTCGCTTAAGGATCCCTGGCAGATCTGCTCGTTTAAGTCTCCCACCGTCTCGATCCCGATCTGGCGTCCCCAGGCATCGGAAGTTTTCAGGGTTTCAAAGAGCTTTCTTCTCTCCTGAAAGGGTTGGATCTTGTCCGGGCTGCTCTTCGTCGGAAGCAGAAGCATAAAGCCCTCGTCGTAAGGGATCACTTCAAACCACTTTACATATCCCGCATTCGGCATCATATAGCCATAGTAATAGTCATAATACCCGCCGCACTCATAGACGTTGACCGTGGAAGTCCGGCGATAGCGGAACAGCTTTTCCTTGTCCTTCATACCCTGTTTCGCAAAGATGGCGACGGCGTCGTCCAAAGGGCAGGTGTGCTTCTGAAAGGGCGTCTTCTCCTTCACAAGCTCCCTCATCCTTGCCTGGATCTTCTCCGCGCTCTTCTCTCCGCAGGGAAAGGAGCCCTGGGGCGTGATATAATAGCCGTGGCCGATGGAATACTCCACCCGGCACTGGGCCGCAGCCTCCTGACCGAACAGGTCGAAGACCGCCTTCATAAAGAGCATGGTGGCCGTGCGTATGTAGGTCTTATGGCCCACGTCGTCCCGCAGGGTAAAAAACCGGATCTCCGCGTTCCGTTTCACTTCCTTAAAGAGCTCCCGGAGCTTGCCGTCCGCAGCGACCAGAACGATCAGGCTGCCGTCCCTGCCCTGATAAGGCGCTATGAGCTCCTCATAGGTCGTTCCCTCCTGTACCGGAACGTCCTCTCCCTTTATCCTTACAGTATACATCCTTCCACCTTCTTTCCGATCTCTTTTTCTTTATTCTTCCCGCTCCATCCATTGGACCGCCTGCCGCAGGATCTCCCGCTCCCGTTCCACCTCAGAAAGCCGCTGCCTGCGCCGTTCATTCCCGGCGTCCGAAGCGCGAAGGGCTTCGGAGATCTCATCCAAAATCCTGTCCTGCTGGGCCAGGTACTGCCTTAACAGGGGATCTCTCCGGCGGATCAATCCCTCCCCGTACCGGTCGCAGATCTCCTGAAATTCCTTTTCTGCTGGAGAGAGGGTCCCGCTTTGTGTAAGTTCCGGCAGTTTTCCCGCTTCCGGACGCACTCTCATAGGGAAATAATACTTGCCGTCCTCCAATACGATCTCTTCCGCCTCAACGGTATAGCCGGCCTCTCTCAGAAATATGCGGAACTCTCTCAGCTCCGACTGGGGCTGCAGGACCATCTCCCGAAAGCTTCGGGTTTTCCCGGGATCCTCCGAAAGGATCCTCTGCATCAGAGGGCCGCCCATGCCTGCGCAAACCAAAACTTCAGCCTCTCCCGCCCGGTACTGTTTTAACCCGTCCGACAGCCTGGCCTCGATCAATGCCTCCAGTCCCGCCTCCCGGATATGCCGCGCTGCCGCGGACAAGGGGCCTTTCCTCACATCCATGGCGATGGCACCGGAGGCCCTGCCGCTCTGTATTAAATAGATGTCCAGAAAACCGTGGTCGCAACCCACGTCCGCCACCCGATATCCCGTCGGGACCATATTGGCAAGCGTCTTCAGCCGCCTTGACAGCGCCGCCGGCCTGTCCACCTTAGTCAAGGTAGTCCTTCAGCTTGCGGCTCCTGCTGGGGTGCCGAAGCTTTCTCAGCGCTTTTGCCTCGATCTGACGGATCCTCTCACGGGTCACGTTGAACACCGTCCCCACTTCCTCCAGCGTGCGGGCCCGGCCGTCGTCCAGGCCGAAGCGCAGCCGCAGCACGTTCTGCTCCCTCTCGGTCAGGGTCCCAAGGACCTCAACAAGCTGCTCCTTCAAAAGGGTGAAGGCCGCCGCGTCGGCGGGAACCGGCGCGTTGTCGTCCTGCAGGTAATCCCCAAGGTGGCTGTCCTCCTCCTCGCCGATGGGGGTCTCCATGGATACGGGCTCCTGGCTGATCTTCAAGATCTCGCGGACCCGCTCCACCGGCATGTTCATCTCCTTAGCGATCTCCTCCGGGGTCGGTTCCCGGCCAAGCTCCTGCAGGAGCTGACGGCTGACGCGGATCAGCTTATTGATCGTCTCCACCATATGGACGGGGATCCGGATGGTCCGGGCCTGGTCCGCGATGGCGCGGGTGATGGCCTGGCGGATCCACCATGTGGCATAAGTGGAAAACTTATAACCCTTTCTGTAATCGAATTTTTCCACGGCCTTGATCAGCCCCAGGTTCCCCTCCTGGATCAGGTCCAGGAACAGCATCCCGCGGCCCACGTAACGCTTCGCAATGCTGACCACGAGACGGAGGTTCGCTTCAGCCAGACGCTTTTTCGCATCCTGATCGCCGGTCTCCATGCGCTGGGCCAGCTCGATCTCCTCCTCGGCGGAGAGCAGGGGAACCTTTCCGATCTCCTTCAGGTACATGCGCACAGGATCCTCAATGGAAATCCCGTCCGGGACGGAGAGATCCAGGTTTTCCATATCCACGTCTTCGCCGTTCATCAGAAGGTCGTCGTCCGGATCCATATCGTTGGCGCCGTCCGGATACAGGATGTCCACGTTGTGGCGCTCCAAAGTCTCCAGCGCGCGCTCCATCTGATCTTCGTCCAAAGCCATGTTTCCGAAGAAATCACTGATCTCCTGATACTCCATGATGCTCTTTTTCTTCTTTGCGAAGCTCACGAGTTCTTTTAATTTTTCTTCGAATTTTACCTGTGTGTTTTCTTCCATTCCCGTGATTCCATCCTTCCATAACAGTTTTGTCAATATGTGAAACGGTCCGTGTTTTCTCTAATCATTTCCTTTATTCCAGAGAAATATGCAGTTTTGCCAATTCCTGTAATGCTTTCTTCCCCTGAACGGTCTTATTCAGCGCCGAGGGATCGCTCCCCTGACGCATCGCGTAATATTCGTAGCTGTTCTTTTTCACGGCGTACAGGATATCGTGAAAAGCCTTTTCTTTTTCCTCCAAGGTTTCCATAGCGGGAAGCTCCGCGTGAAAGAGCGCCGCGGCCTCCCCCTGCTTCTCTTCGTCCTCGTAAGCGCTGATGATGGCGGCCGGCTGGAGGTTTCCCTGTTCTATGTGCTCAAAAAGCTTTCCCGCCACATCCCGGTAAAATTCCTCCGTAAAGTCCTCCGTGGAGATATATTTCTTGATCTTCGGGTACAGCTGGGGAAATTCTGAGATCCAGGTGATCAGAAGCCTCTGGGACTTCCTCGTCCCATCCTCCGGGGCCATATTCTTCTGCTGCACCCCGCTTCTGGGCCGCTCCATAATTCTGATATTCCCCGCCTGGGCCGCGTATCCCGCCACCAGCTTCCGCAGATTCTCCACGCCGATAAAATATTTTTCCGCGATGGCCTGAAGATAGTTGTCCCGCTCCGCGTCCTCTTCAAAATTGCAAAGCTTTCTTGCGATCTCCCGATGGAATTTTGTCTTCTCCTCGGGATCCTTCTGATCAAACTGCCCCTCCAGCATCCGGATCTCATAAAAGAAACCGTTCTCCGCCCGGTCGATCCGCTCCTGAAACGCCTCTTGACCCAGCGCCTTTATGAACTCGTCCGGGTCCTTGTGGGGCCTCATGTCGATGACCTTTCCAGCCAGCCCCTCCTCCCGGAGGATCCCTATGGCCCTGAGCGCCGCCTTGACTCCCGCGCCGTCGCTGTCGTAAGCCAGAAGGACGTTGTCCGTATAGCGGTGCAGAAGGTGCGCCTGCTCCGGCGTAAACGCCGTGCCAAGGGAAGCCACAGCCTGTCCAAAACCCGCCTGATGCATGGAGATCACATCCATATAGCCCTCGCAGAGGATCATATTGCCCTTCCTGGCGTTTCTGGCGTAATTCAGGCCATAGAGATTTCTTCTCTTGTCGAAGATGTCCGTCTCCGGGGAATTCAGATACTTTGGCTCCCCGTCCCCCATGACCCGTCCGCCGAACCCGATCACCCGGTGGTTGATGTCCTGTATGGGATACATGACCCGGTTCCAGAACTGGCTGGTCAGGCCGTGCCGTTCCGAAAAATTTGCCAGCCCGGAAGCTTTGATCTCCTCGTCTTCAAACCCCTTCTGCCGAAGATACTGCACGACCTCCGCGCCGTTTTTCCCGGCGTAGCCCAGGCCGAACTTCTTCATGGTCTCGTCCGTCAGCTCCCGCTTTCTCAGATAGGCCAGCCCTGTCTCCCCGTGAGGATTTTTTCGCAGCTGATAGTAAAAATAAGTCGCCGCTTCCTTATTGATGTCCAAAAGTCTCTGCCTGCGGTTCGCCCTCTTTTTCTGCTCCTGGGAATACTCTTCCTCCGGGAGACTTACGCCCGCCCTCTCCGCCAGGGTCTTGATCGCCTCCGGGAAGGAGTAATTCTCATACTTCATCAAAAAAGTGTACGCGTTCCCGCCGGCACCGCAGCCGAAACAATGGTACATCTGCCGGTCCTCAGACACCGAAAAGGACGGCGTCTTTTCATTGTGAAACGGACAACACCCCCAGTATCTGTTTCCCTTCTTCTTCAGGGTCACATACCCGGAGATCAAGCCCACGATATCAGTTTTTGCCCTTACTTCCTCAACTATCTCTTCTGAATAATACATAGCCATCCTCTGAAAACCGTTTCCGCCCCTATCCCGCGGCTATAACGCCGTATTCAGATCTGCCAGGACTTCGGAATGAAGATCGATTCATACAGCGAGATCGCGTACCGGTCGCTCATGGCCCCCACATAGTCGCAGACCACCCGCTCGATGGGTTCCCCCTCCGAGATCAGGTCCCGGAATTCCTCCGGCATATCGTCCAGATGCTTCATAAAGTGGGTGTACAGCGTCTCCATCAGGACTTCCGCCTTCTTCTCCTCACTCTTTGCCAGCGGATTGACATAGACCCTTTCAAACATGAACTCCCGGATCTTCTTCATCGCCTCCGCCACCGGCGGCGACATGATGATGTCGTCCCGGTCCATGCTGTTGGTCACGATGTCGTGGATAAAGCTGTCCAGCCTCTCGCCGGGCGTGGAGCCCAGGACCTCCCGGATCTCCGCCGGCACATCCATCTCCGTCAGGATGCCCGCCCGCACCGCATCGTCCATATCGTGGTGTATGTAGGCGATCTTGTCCGAAAGCCGCACCACCCTGCCCTCCAGCGTATGGGGGTTCCCGCTGGTCTGGTGATTCAGGATGCCGTCCCGCACCTCGAAGGTAAGATTTAAGCCCTGTCCGTCCTTCTCCAGCCGGTCCACCGTGCGGACGCTCTGCTGGGAGTGTTCAAACCCCAGCGGGCACACCCGGTTCAAGGCCCTTTCCCCCGCGTGTCCAAAGGGCGTGTGCCCCAGGTCATGCCCCAGGGCGATGGCCTCCACCAGTTCCTCATTCAGCTTCAGCGCCTTCGCGATGGTCCGGGCATTCTGGGAAACCTCCAGAGTATGGGTCAGCCGCGTGCGGTAGTGATCCCCCTCCGGCGTCAGGAACACCTGCGTCTTATCCTTCAGCCGCCGGAACGCCTTACAGTGTATGATCCTGTCCCGGTCCCTCTGAAACACAGGCCGAATGTCGCACTGTTTCTCCGGTTTCGCCCTTCCCTTGGAATTCCTGCTCAGGGAGGCATACGGGCTCAGGTATTCCTGCTCCCACTCTTCCAGGTTTTCTCTGATCGTCATAGATTGTCCTTTCTGACGCTACGCGTCCAGCCAATTCCCATCCGATTCTCCGAAATCCACCCTAGTTTGAGTATTCTGTAAAAAATGCCAAAATCCTTTTTTTATCTCCACCAGTTCAGCCAGCCGCCAGGATTTTAGGAAAAACCGTGCTCGCACGGGTTTTTCCAAAAATCTGGCGGCTGAGCGAGCGCCATCTTATGAGCAAAGACAACTGCGAAGCAGCGGAGAGCGCCGCAGGCGCGACTTTGCGAATGGCGCGGGCTGAACTGGCTCCCCCCTAAAATCTCTCTTAAAACCGCATCAACTCCGATATAATGAAGTCCACGCACTTATCCATGGCCTCATATGCGGTCTTAAAGGGCGACATCTGGAACACATGCCACATCCCCTCAAAGGCGTCCATCCGCACGGTGACGCCCGCCTCCCGCATGCGCTGTTTCAGCCGCAGGGAATCACTGTACAGGATCTCATTGGTCCCCACCTGGATATATGTCGGCGGAAATCCCGTGAAATCCCCAAAGAGTGGTGAAATATAAGGGTCCGTAAGATCCCTGTCCCCCGCGTACGCCTGGACCATTTTATCAATATAGGCCTCGCTCAGCACCGGGTCCAGCTCCTTCTTCTCCTGAAAGGACTCTCCTGAGGAAGTCAGATCCGTCCAGGGCGACATCAGGACCAGCCCCCGGGGAAGCAGCCGGTTCTGCTCCTTCAGCTTCAGCACCAGGGTCAGCGCCAGGTTGCCCCCGGCGGAATCCCCGGTGAGAATGATATCCCTCGCCCCGTATCCGATCAGCATCAGATAATCCCAGACCTTCAGCGCGTCCTCCAGAGCCGCCGGAGCCGGGTGTTCCGGCGCGAGACGGTAATCAAAGGAAAGAACCTCCATATTGGTGGCCATAGCCAGCTTCGTGGTCAGGGTCCGGGCGTATATGCTGCTCCCCGTGGAATATCCGCCCCCGTGACAGTGCAGGATCACCTGCTTGTGGACATGGGCCCGGTTCACGCTGACCCACTCCGCGTACATCCCGTCCAGGTCCACCTCCCGGAAACTCAGCTCCTTCGTGTGTCCCAGAAATTCCCCGACAAGATCCTGGGACTGGCGGTGCTTCTCAATATCCGGGTTCTCGATCAGGCCGTGAACCATGCGGATCAGACTCATCATCCTCTGTTTCGTCTCCATATCAGAAATGCAGCCTCCTTTTCAATTCATTCCGAAGTTTTCTCTGTGAAAGCGTTGTGACAATGGCAATGTCGATGATCGCGCACACCGTGAGCACCACCGCCGACCAGCCCAGCCGCCGGGGGACCTGGGCATAACTGTCGATGGCCAATTCGATCCCCACGCACAGAATCCCCATGACCGTAAAGAAATACAAGGCCCTCGCAAGAATGGATCTCGGCAGCTTCATCACTGCCACGGCAAAAACCTCTGCCAGAAATGTCACCCAAAGCGCAATCGGTATTCCCAGCTCATAAAACCACTCAAATCGCTCTACCATTCTTGCGATCAGATACAGATACCATATCACCGCAGTCCCGTCCAGCAGGATATACAGAAACGGCGACCACTTCCGAAAGATCACCACAGGGATCAGAAAGACCCAGAAAGTGACGCAAGCCCCGATCACCGCAAGGGACCATGGCCTTCCGGGAAAAGCAAAACGGTTTAAGAGCCCGCAGGTCACCGCCGTGGCGAGCGATACCATCGTGACCAGCCATCCGAAATCCTTGCTCCGGATCTCTTCCACCTGGGCCTTTTCTTTCGGAAAAGGCGTCTCGACATTTTCCTTTCTGATCTCCCTCGGATTCAAAACCGGGGTGCCGCAGAGCGGGCACTCCTTCGCAGAGGCGTCCAACTCCACCCCGCAGTTTACACAATACGACATTCCTATCCCTCCTGTCTCTCCGGCTTCTGTCTCTCCGATCCCTGTCTCTCCGTCTCCTGTCTCTCCAGCTCCCGTCTCTCCAGCTCCTGTCTCTCCAGCTCCTGTCTCTTCGGCTCCTGTCTCTCCAGCTCCTGTCTCTCCAGCTCTTGTCTCTTCGGCCCCTGTCTCTCCGGCCCCCGGCTCTCCCGGTTGCTCTCGATCTTCACCGGTATCCCGTCCTGCACCAGTTTCCGGAAAAAAAACCTCTCCACATCCGTCTCCACGATACTGCTGGCAAAATTCACGGTCAGGACATCCCCGAAACTGATGATTGCACAGTTCGTCCGATTGGAAAACGGCTGTCCCATATAGATGTCAAAGCGCTCGATATAAGGCTCCATGCTCTCCGGAACCCGGAGCGCCCCCATATTCGTCAGCCCGGCGGAGGAATTGCGGTCCTGCACCTTTGTATAAAACTGCCGCACCACGAGATCCTTCAGCCACAGCGGCACGACCCTTATAAAAGGGTTGCTCTGGGTCCGGGCGTTGGTGGTGATATCCCCCCGCAGGAATTTCTCGTTCACATAATAACGCATATAATGATGCACTTGTGTCACGATTTCCTCAAAGGTATATTTACCAAGCCTGGGATCCACCCCCGGATAGATCATCGTAATAAAGTTCCGCAGCGTTTTAGAGGGAAAAAACCGCCTGAGGTTCACCGGCATGGCGATCCGCACCGGCCTGAGACGGAACAGACTACTCTCCTCCTGCTTCCGCAGCAGCGCGTACAAAAGGACCGCGTTCAGATACTCCGTGATACTGGCGCCGTATTTTCCCGCCACCGCCCTGACCGCGGAAACGGACATGATCCCGTCTATGATATTCAGGGTATAAAAAGGCTCCTTAGTCCCCCGGACGCGGTATGTCTTCTCCCCCGGCCTGGGCGGGCAGACCTTCGCGTTTGCGTAGCGCAGATAGGCGTCCTCCAGCTCCCCCGGGTCCGGCTCCTCATGGATATCCAGAACATACCCGCCGTTCTCAATCTCCCCGTGTCCCATAAGCCTCAGATACTCCGCTGTCAGCGTCAACAAGAGATACATGCCCCCCGTTCCGTCCCCCAGACTGTGATGGGCCTCCAAAGAAATTCGGTTCCGGTAATAATAAAAGCGCACCAGATACCGGTTATCAGCCTTGACATTCATGGGCTGGCAGGGATTCTTCACATCCGGCCGCACAAAGGGTCCCGGCCGGGTATTCGGCTCCAGATATCTCCAGAACAGGCCCCTCCGCATAGCAGTCTTATAAGTGGGGAACCTGGGCATGGTCCGGTCCACCGCCTGCTGAAGAATATCGGGATCGACTTTTTCCTTTAACAGCACGGAAAGCCGATATACAGAAGAAAAATCCTTCCTCTGCAAGGTGGGATAAACGATGGCCGAGAGATCCAGCCTGTACCAGTCCCGTTTATGCTCAGCCATGATCCTCCCCCCTTTCCTTGACTGTTTCCGGCCTTTCCCGGGCCTTTCGCAAGTTTTCGCGTGATCTCTTCCGCGGCAGTTCAGCGCCTTTTTCCAAGCCGCGCCTATGTTCTTTTCGCCGCCTTGCAGCATCAGAGCTTATCCCGGCGAAGCCAAATTTATTCCTCCGACATGGCCTTTCCTACGAAGTGTAAAAAAAGAGTGTCAAGCCGATGCTCAACACTCTTGGGATGCAGAAAGAGGGACTTGAACCCTCATGGTATTGCTACCACACGGACCTGAACCGTGCGCGTCTGCCAATTCCGCCATTCCTGCGAACAAGATTGATTATATCCTGCCCCCGATAAAATGTCAATAGTTTTTTTGTAAAATTCGGTTCGGTAAACTTCAGTCCTTAATTTTCATTATTTCCTGCCGGAAAATTTCCCGCCTTCACCAGCCTCTTTTCACAGTCGTCCAGCTGTCTCTGATTTTTTACAACGATCACTTTATCCCTGTACTGTGCGCAAATCTGGTCATAGCGCGCTCTGGCGGTCCTGGTCCTCTGATCGTGAAGAACCCACCGGATAAACTCCCAGTCCAGCTTTTCGTCACAGCCCTCCGCCATATCCGGCCGGGTCTGGTCCTTATATTTGAGATATCTGCGCACGACCCGGAGCAGACAGGACCAACGATTCAATAAAAGCAGAATGATGATATCGGCTTCTTCCATCCGCCTCTCATAAAAAAGTTTCGAATAATTCCCGTCAATGACCCAGGATTCATGGGAATCCAGGAAATCTTTCGTAATCCTCTGCTTTTCCTCTGCTGGCCGGATCTGCCACCCCGGCAGGAAGTGAACGGCGTCAAAGTGGAGCACATCCGCCTGATAGGCCTCTCCCAGTTTCTCCGCAAGCGTAGATTTTCCGGCTCCGCTGTAACCTATGACCGCAACCTTCATGACAGCTCCCTCCTGGGCTCATATCCCTCCCCGCAGACACCGGTCCTGAGAGATCAAACGTTCTGCCGCGGCCTGAAACTTTCCTTTTCCACCACAGCGTAAATATCCTTTCCCATCTTTTCTTCAAAATAGTGCTTGAATTCCAGATTCTTATCCCACTTATCCTGCGGATAGAAACCATACCTGCGCTTCACATCCGCCATCCGTGTTTCCATATCCAGGACGCCCTCCGCTCCCGCCAGGGAATCGCACAGCTGAATCAGACGGTCATAGTCGTCCATAGTCACCCTTTCCAGCGCATCCCGGATCATCTTCAATTCTTCCTCCGTGGTATCAAACTTTCCGATATAATCATCGGTGGTCTGATTATGAAAAGAGTGCGTGAGACATATTTTCGCCGCCTCATCATATCCCAGGGACATCATATAAGTATAGCCGTCGGATACATGGCCCAGATGCCTGACGCCGAATTTTCTGCCAATATCATGCAGGAGTCCCAGTATATATGCCTTATCCGGGTCCAGATCTTTACATTCCAATGCAATTTTTTCCGCACAGTGTGCCGCGGTGCGGCTGTGGTCTCCCCAGGGGCCGGGATTACATTTTTCCGCTTCCTGCAAAAGTTTTTCCGCTTGTTCTCTAGTTGGCAGCATGATCTTTTATCTTCCTTTCATGAATCGCTATATGTACTCTGTTTCCCGCAAATCCGTTTACCAAACTTCTATGTTACCCTACGGCATCAAAAAGCGATAAAACCGGAACATCCGCCATGTTTACCGCCCCAAATCCAACTGCGCCGACCGACGAGCCATTTATGGCGAGGAGACCTTGAACCCTTGGGTGAAAGGACTCCTTGCCTGCGGAAGATGGGGCGCACGAGATCCGGTGGATCTCGGCTCTGCGCCGACCGACGAGCCATTTATGGCGAGGAGACCTTGAACCCTTGGGTGAAAGGACTCCTTGCCATAAAAGGAAAAGGCTAAGCCAAAGGCTTAGCCTTTTCCTTTTATGCGGAAGATGGGACTTGAACCCACACGGTGTAACCACCACAAGATCCTTAGTCTTGCTCGTCTGCCAGTTCCGACACTTCCGCGCAATTATCACGCAAGTTGTATATTATCATCATGAGGTAAAAAAGTCAACCGTTTTTTTTGTAAAAGGAGGGGAAATCTTGTAATTCAGCGGAAACCGTGTTATGATAGCTTTAATGGAAGTCCGCTTCCAAATACATATGCCGAAAGGAGTTTCACTTATGCAAAAGTATTTCTGTAATCCCTGTGGTTATACGTATGACCCTGAAAAGGGCGATCCCGAGCACGGCATCGCGCCCGGAACTGCTTTCGAAGATCTTCCGGACGACTGGGTATGCCCTGTCTGCGGTATCGACAAGAGCATGTTCCAGCCCTGCATCGAGAACTATTAAAAAAGGCGGGACAGCGGTTGGCTGAACCGTTACAGCAAACGCAAGAACCTCCGGGCCGTCATCGGTCCGGAGGTTTTTCCCTTTACGGGTGCAGTACCGTATTCTCATAGCCGGCTTCTATGGCCGCGTTGCAATCCTCGTCGATCTCTTCCGCGATCTCCCGGAGATCCATCTCCCCGTACAGCAGGTCCTGGATGTGAGGATAAAACACTTCCCGGACGCCGTTCCAGTTGGGATTGTTCCCCGTATAATTGACGCTGTGGGAGGTATTTTCCACATACTTGGTCATCCCTCTCGCCTCCGCCTGCTCCCGGTACTTTTCCGCCACCCTCCGGCTGCAGGTAATGCCCCCGGTGCTGTAGTCCAGCCAGTCCGTCTCATAGACATATTTTACGAACGCCTTTGCCGCGGCCAGGCGGTCCTCATCACCATTGTCAAACACTGTAAAACCGATCAGATTATCCGTACAGTACCCGCTTCCGTCGAGGGAGGGGAAATTGACATAACCAAGCTCATCCAGCCCCGAATCCCGAAAGACCGCATAAAGGGCCGGGTTTGAGACATAAAAGACCAGCTGATCGTTGACAAACAAGTCAAAATTATCCATCATCACCATGGAATCGCAGTTCGGCGGAAAATACCCCGCCTCCTTCCAGCCGCGGAGCATCTCCATGGCGGCGATCCCCTCTTTCGTATTAAGGTGGAAACGCATATTTTCGTCATAGAAACTGCTGCCCTTGCTGCGGAAAAAGGTCATGATATGCATATCCCCGTTCCGGTCCCCCGCATACATCATCATGGGATACACGGTATCCGGCAGCTTTTCCTTTAAGGTGGACAGGACTTCCTCCCATTCCTCTTCCGTCCAGCTCTGAATTTCATCCCTGTCGGAAATGTAACTGTCAAGCCCCGCCGCCCGCATAAGCTTTTTGTTATAGCACAGCGTGTTCATGCTGGAAAGGAACGGCATCATATAGGTCCTGCCCTCCACCTGTCCGCTTTCCCAATAAGTGTCCGGGATATCCGACCGGATCGCATCCGTGATGATATCGTCCAGAGGAACCACTGTCCCGTCATAGATGTACGAAGACATGTTAAAGAACCCGGAAGATAGCACATCCACCGCATTTTCTGTCCCGTAACAGCCGGTGACCTCGTCCATCTCCTTATTGTTCTCAAACTGCACCACTTTTACGGTTATATCCGCGTCTTTATACTGCTCCGCAAACGCCTCGCCCGCCTGCATAAGGAACCCGTACATATCCTTTTCCGTTCCATCCGCCAGCGAGTCCAAAGCGTACACCGGCGTTTTCAGCGTCAGCGTGATCTCCGGCTTTTTCTCTCCCAGGCCGCCGCATCCGGAAAGCAGTCCAACGATCCCGATCCCGGCCAGCGCGGCGCATAACATTTTCGTTCTCATCACTTTTTCTCTCCCGTGCTTCTCCGTATAATGATCGACTCTATCATCACTTTTTCTCCCCCGTACTTCTCTGGGTAATGATCTCCTCTATCGTCTCAAACAGCGCCTTGATATCAATGGGCTTTGCGATATATCCATCCATGCCTGCTTCCAGCGCTTTCTGCCTGTCCTCCGCGAAAGCATTGGCCGTCATGGCGATCACCGGAATCTCTGCCAGCTCCTTCTGCTTAAACTGCCGGATCGCCTTTGTGGCCTCATAGCCGTCCATCACCGGCATCTGCACATCCATCAGGACCAGATCAAAGTATCCCGGCCCGCCTTTCTGAAGGATTTCGCAGGCCCTGCTGCCGTCTTCCGCCGTCTCCACCAGGATACCGGCTTCCTCCAGAAGAACAGTGGCGATCTCCCGGTTCAGCTCGTTATCCTCAACCAGCAGGACCCTCCTGCCGGTAAAGTCGAAGGCCGCTTTGTCCGTCTCCTCCTCCGGCGCAAGATCCGCACAGCACCTCAGGAGCAGCTCCCGCAGACTGGAGGGGAACATCGGCTTGCTGATAAAGTCTGTGACGCCGGCCTCCCGGGCCTCCGACTCGATATCCGACCAGTCATAGGCGCTCAATATGATGATTGGAGCGTCATTGCCGACGATCTTCCGGATACGCCTCGCCGTCTCAATGCCGTTCATGTCCGGCATCAGCCAGTCGATGATATAGACGCCGAAAGGATCCCCCATGGTGCACGCGTCCTCCGTCCTCGCCACCGCTTCCTTTCCAAAGGTACACCACTCGGAACGCATCCCAATATCGATCAGCATCTTGGAGACATTCCGGCACACGTTCATATCGTCGTCTACCACAAGCCCCCGGATCCCCTCCAGGCTTTCGATCCGCTTCGGCTCCTTTTGGTTCTCCTGGAGCCTGAATTCCAGCGTCACGACAAACTCCGTCCCCTTCTTTTCCTCGCTCTCCACCGTGATCGTGCCGCCCATCATATCCACTATATTCTTCGTGATGGACATTCCCAGGCCGGTGCCCTGAATCCCGCTGACCGTGGAAGTCTGCTCCCGGGTAAAGGGATCGAAGATCGTCTTCACAAACTCCTCGCTCATACCGATCCCGTTATCCCTGACCCGGAACTCGAAAGTTCCGTAGCCCTCGCGGGAAGACGCCCGCTGGGAGATCCGAAAAGAAACCATGCCGCCCGGATGGGTATATTTGATGGCATTGGACAGAATGTTGAGCAATACCTGATTGAGCCGCAGCTTGTCGCAGTAGATCTCCTCATCCGCGATATCCTCCGTATCGATGAACAGCTCCAGCTGCTTGGCGTTGACGTCCGCCTGTATGATATTTTTCAGGGACAGAAGGATCTCTGAAAGGCTCTCCGGCTGCTCGCTGAGATTCATCCGGCCGCTCTCGATACGGCTCATATCAAGAACGTCGTTGATCAGACTGAGCAGATGATTGGAAGACTGCGCGATCTTGGTCAGATAATTTATAACCTGCTCCCGGTTGTCGATATGGGTCGTTGCCAGAGCCGTGTAACCGATTATGGCGTTCATCGGCGTCCGGATATCGTGACTCATATTGTTGAGGAACGTCGTCTTTGCGCGGTTTGCCGATTGCGCCATAGCCAGCGCTTCAGAAAGCTCCTGCCTGTGCTGTTCCTCCACCTGGCGCCTTTGCTCCGCCACGGCCGCCTGGGCGTTCTTTCGAGAAATGATCAGGATCACAGCGACCACAATGACCATCACCAGGAACATGAGCAGCGTAAAGATCAGGATCAGACTCCGGCTCTGGCGCTCAAACACGGCCCGGGGAACGCACATGCAGAAATTCCATTCCCCTTCCGCCATCGGAATGATCAGCATGACATAATCCGTACCGTTTTTATCCTGAAATTCAAAGGCAAGCTCCGTTTTTCCATCCAGTGCCGCCCTTACATCTTCCTCAGCCACTCCCCGCTCGTACGTCACCTGGGAGAGCCGATCGTCAAAGATATTGGCCGCGTTCTGGGAGTCGAAGTTTACGGTATCCTCTAAAAGATACTCCCCCGTCCGGGTAACGACCACGCTTGCCCCCTCTCCCTCAAAGCTATCCAGCTTGACGTCGTCCAGCAACATATCGATATCCATGCTGGCAAGCACCCACTCATAGGTAACGCCGGACACGGTAAAAGGCCGGATCCTGCTTCCGATGATCATCACTTCTCGCCGACCGGCCACGGCAACATTCTTGTTTTCCAATCGATAAATAATATGATCATCCGAGTCCGGGAGCAGTCCTGCCATTGCCTCATCCGTATAGATCTTTCTGTTGCTGTTCACAGCCTGACCGTCCTCCGCAAACAGCATCAGCCGGTCAGCTGCCACAAGATTTTTGCGGATGGTAAGCTCATCACAGAGCGCTTCCATGTCCGCCGGTTTTTCCTGCCGCAGCTCGTTTCCAATCCCCAAAAGCGTCTCCAGGGTATTGCTGACCGTAGTCTCGATGGTCTGCGCGTCATGCTTTGAGAGCTCTTTCATATTTTCGACCGACAGATCAATGATCCTGCCCGTGACAAGCTGATACGCCGCGAACCATAGAAACAACATAGCAATGATAACGGCCAGTATAATCCCGCCGCTCCTAACATTTAACTTTCCAGACTCCCTGTCTTTCATTCCTGTCCTCTCCACGCGATCCCTTCCCTATGCAGAATCAGCCAAACATCCTTGATCCCCCCGAAGGAAGCCACTACCGGCGTTCAGGCGCGCCCGCATATTATTATAGCACGGCAGACCTTTTCCCGCTACCAGTTTTCGCCAGAATTTTCTTCGCAGTATTTTACCTCCGGCGTATCCGTATTCCCTGGTCCGTCCGAAACAGCAAAAAGGCCGCTGTCATTCCCATCCGTAAGGAAAGAATGCAGCGGCTTGGTTTTCTCATCCCAAATTCATGGCTATCTCCTTAATTCAATGCCTTGATAGTGATTCGATATGCTTTCTACCAACTTTTTATCGTTACAACCGGTAAAATTCGCTATTTCCTTTATTAAATCGGCATTAAAATCATACTTTTCGACATATTCCCTTCTCCTTTTCCATGCCGGATGGGAAAGGCCGTCTTTATCTTTATCGCCTTTACACTTTTCTTTAAACTCTAATGCCTTTATTCCTCGATATACATCGCCATTAAACGCTTTGACTATTCCGCCATAATCCGCATGCACTTCATTTACCCAATCAACAAATTTTTGAGCCTTGGAAAAAGGTTTAAAGAAAAAGTAATCTTTCTCCTGATGGGTCATCTCATGGCCAATTGTCAATCTAAATGCTTCCATGATTATCTCATCATCATTTTTTTCGACTAATAACGAGGCCCATACTGAGTTTATCAGAATAACTCCCGGAATAGTCGCGGATGCGTTTGGAAATCGTCCTCCAAAGTCCCAGAACCACATATAATGTACTTTGATTCGTTCCGTGGAATACTTCTCAGAATAATCTTGCAGTATATGTTTGTAATTACTCGGCAATGACCTATGTTCTTTTTTTGCCTTTCTCCTAATATATAAATCAACAATTGGACTCAACATGCTTTTATACGCTTAAATCAGTATAAAACCGACGATACTCTTTGGGAATATTAGCCATAATCATATTCAGGTAATACTGATACTCTCCTTTGTAAAATTTACCATCTTTAATAATTTTTTCCCGAACAGAATCCAAAATTGCAAAGGCTTTATCATAATAATCTTTTGAGGTGTCATACTTTTCATCAGACCTTATATTATACTTGACATTGTAAGGCGCATCAGAGAATTCTTTTTCTTTCGTTTCGTATTCCCTGATGATTTCACCGGTCTCAATATCAGCAACCAACCACATAGTGGGCCGATCAACCTCACCGTTTTCGATATCAGCCTTGGTATAAAAGAAAACAAAAGATGCAAGATAATATTTGCCATCTTCAAAGAAAACAACTGGTTGGGAAGTACTATGAGGTATCTTAACCCCACCCATTACATTCTTTTGAAAATGATTGTTTATTGTTTTACTATTCATAGTATCCCTCCTCAGATCAAAGGTTGTTTCTCTGATGCTCTAATTGAGTGCTGATAAAAGTATCAGGATCAACTCTCTCAACCACTCTCTCCGGAGAAGTCAGAACAACGTCATTTTTCTTTTGATAGATCTTTATGATTTCTCCAAACTCTATTTCTTTTTTATCAACATATTTTATACAAACATTCTTTTCTTCCGTCTTCCACCCCGGCAAAATGCCATTGGAATACCTAATCAGTATTTTTTCTTCTTTGACATCCTGCGTTCCATTTCCTACTTCCCATTCGTCAGGGACGCCTGAAATTCCCGTATCATACTTGACTCTATAGCGGATTTCAAATATTTCCGACACGTCACCCTCTTGAATATTCTTGAAATATGCACCGTCTTCAAACACGAATCCATCTTTTGCTTTTTCACTATGAGTAGTTACAATATTGCATGTCCTTTTATTTGAGACATACACATAGAACATCCCTTTATATTTTGCAATCTTCATTTATTTCACCTCCGAAAACCTTCCAAGGTTGCTGTTCCAATATCCTACCATGGTTTCTTTTCCATTCTTGTCAACCTTGTATATTGCTCCGTTTGTAATTTCCTGTCCAGCGCCATTGTATTCTCCATTTTCGTCCATGGAATATGTAAACTCTGGTACAAGGTGTTCCTCGCTTCCCGTATACCCGGTTCCAGTGCATGGTGGTTTTGTAAATTCATTGACCTTAGGATATGTATCATTACTTGGAGAATAATCCGTCGTAAATCTCATTACATACATATCTTCACCATTCTGTATTGCGCTATAAAAATCATTGCCGTCATAAGACGTGCCATCACCATGGTAGTCCAATCTCAATGTTTCATATGCCTGTTCAAGATTATTCGTATATGGCGCAACATCTTCAGCTCTTGAAGCACATCCCGTAATATTTGTTTTTCCGTCTTCCAAATACTGCTTCACCTGGTCCGGCGTAATTACTTTCTGCATTACGGTATCTTCTTTAATTTCCGGGACGTCCTTGCGCAAATCACTCAATTCTGATAACTTTTCTTTTTGTTCAGGACTTAAAGTTGCCCCATATTTCATATCGTCACATGAACCATCTAAGTTTTCCTTGAAGCCACATGTGAGTTTACTATTAGCATCAATTAATTCATTACGCCTATTTTCCGGAACACTTCCCTCAAATGATTTTTCAGGCGCAAAATTGTCCCCTCTAAAAGTACTATTTATCTCTTGCTGCTCCGGAGTTAATTCCTTCCCTAAAGAAGTTCGTTCCGTATTCATTATTTTAACATTGCGCAGCTCATCCGGAGAATCCCCTCCATCCGATGGCAATTCGGAACCGCTCCCCTTATAATTAGACTCTCTTTCAACACCCTCCGGCTGAGAATATGTATTGACTGCATCTCCTTTATTGGACACAAGTATCGCTGTAGGATCAGAGACTCTGTGATCAGCATCTCCTTGATACATCCGTTCAAACTTGTCCCTATCTACAAAATTCACGCCGCCACCTGAATCGATGATATTAAAACCAGTAACGTTTCCATTTTCATCTCTAACAGGACTATCAACCGTAATCCAATGGTCTGAAGGCGCTACAGATGCCCCTTGGAAAAGTCCCGAATTGCTAACGTCACCTCTCTGGTCCCATAAAGTGGCAGAATCAACGCCAACAATCGCAACAGTGCCGGAATCATCCAGTTTATCAGCAAGCGCATCGACATTTAAGGCATTATCATATTCATAAACCTCTGAATGTATATTACTTTCAGGATTTTTCACATTGTCAATGATATTTACGACATCCTTAGTAGTCGTGCCCCCAAATGAATATGGATTATCGCCCTTATGGCAAAGGTTATTATCCATTGCATTGTGAAGGACCTGATTTTCCGAATAATCCGAAGTGCCTGTAACTCTATTAAGGGAGTTGGCAATAGAAGTCGGGCCACAGGTACCTAAGGCGCCCACATCATTTTGCCCCTGACGATACGAAACGTTCTCAAATATAGCTGTCTTCTCCGAATCATCCCCCTTATCAGCAGGCTCTTGAACTTCATTCGCATTATCCATTTGAGATGGATTTTCCACATCAGAAGATGAACTCATTTCTTTTTGCGGATCAGAATTTTCAACTGTAGCCGCTTCTTCCGTACTATCCCCTACAGCATCCCCTGTGTCGTCTGCATCCGCTTCCTCTGCGTCATCGGCAATCCCTTCGGTTTCATCGGATGTGGCTGCATCGCCTTCTTCCGCACTATCCCCTATAACATCCTCTGTTTCGTCTGCATTCGCTTCCTCTGAATCATCGAAAATCTCTTCGGTTTCATCGGGTGTGGCTGCATCGCCTTCTTCCGCACCATCCCCTACAACATCCTCTGTGTCGTCTGCATTCGCTTCCTCTGCGTCATCAGCATTCGTTTCCTCTGAATCATCGACATTTGCTTCCTCTATATCATCTGCATTTGCTTCCTCTGAATCATCGAAAACCTCTTCGGATTGATCAGGTGTGTCCGCATCATCTTCTTCCGCACCATCCCCTACAGCATCCTCTGTGTCGTCTGCATTCGCTTCCTCTGAATCATCGAAAACCTCTTCGGTTTCATCGGGTATGGCTGCATCGCCTTCTTCCATTCCATCCCCTACAACATCCTCTGTGTCGTCTGCATTTGCTTCCTCTGAATCATCGGCAATCCCTTCAGCTTCATCGGGTGTGGCTGCATCGCCTTCTTCCGCACCATCCCCTACAACATCCTCTGTGTCGTCTGCATTCGCTTCCTCTGAATCATCGAAAACCTCTTCGGTTTCATCGGGTGTGGCTGCATCGCCTTCTTCCGCACCATCCCCTACAACATCCTCTGTGTCGTCTGCAT
>CANQEV010000027.1 GCA_947595925.1 uncultured Acetatifactor sp.
TATCTCTGGCAGTCAAGCAGATAAACGCTTAACAGGGTCGCCTGGCCGTCCTCCATATCCAGTATGAACCATTCGATAGGTTCCGCACCGTTTTCCGCGTCGTTGTCCTGCTCGTAAGTCCCGAATGTCACAATATCGCCTGCCTTGGCATTGGCGATCTCGTCAAAAGTCCACCTTGGGAGGGCGTCAAATTCTGATTCCTCCGCCTCTCCGGCGGAAGAGGATGGTTCATCTGTTGAAGCGGACGGCTCTTCCGTTGATGCGGACGGCTCTTCTGTTGAAGAGGACGGTTCGGCCTCCTCACCCGGTTCCTCTCCGTAAGGTTCCGAAGAACCCTGCAGCCCATCTGTTATCACCGGATTCTGACTATTTTCCAGTTCTGAAGTTTCCCCGTCCGCAGATCCGGGACCGCAGGCGGTCAGGCATATAGACAGACACAGTATAACGGGATACAGGAAAAATTTTTTCATGGATGTCCCCCCACTTAGATTTCCTCTTATTAGCAGAGATTGCTAAAATGCTGAATAGCAATTCCGCTTAAACAAACCACCTGTCTGAGCATAGCTGCTAAAGCATTTACTCAATGAGAGTTTCGCGGTCGCCGGATCAATAGGTCACCGTCAAAGCCGGACGTACGCCCAGTGTCCAAGCTAAAAGAGTTCCGCGGTATTCAACGCGGCCGTCATATACTACAAATGCCGCCTCACTCTCACGATCGCCAAGTGAACGCAGCCGCCATTCGGCACAGCCGTCCGCATAACGGACTGCTTCAAACTCGGCAATCGTGGATGCATAATAGCCAGGATAGGGCTCCGTCGCATTCGAAAATATCTCCACCTCCGCCTCAATATCAATAGGATCGCATCCCTGCCGAATCGCATATGCAGTAGGCTTCGCCAGAATACGGTGATCCTGATCATAGCAATATTTGCTATATGTCTGAGCGTTCGGAGGTTCTTCCATCATCTTTTCGCGCTCCACCCACTCCTCCACGGAGATGTGAAAGTATTTCTCCAGATCTCCCAAAGAGAGAAGCCATATTTTGTCTGACGTGTCATTTCCACCCGGTGTGCCGAATATCGGGTTATCCTCGTTTACCACATTTGTCACGGCGATGTGTTTCTGCTCGGCTTCTGTGAAGGCAGCGTTCAGGAAATCATCATTCAGCCACGCCCGCATCCCACAGTCTTCCCAAGTTATCTTGTCCACATCCTCCGGATGATATCTATGGCCGTCAAGCAGATAAACGCTTAACAGGGTCGCCTGGCCGTCCTCCATATCCAGTATGAACCATTCGATAGGTTCCGCGCCGTTTTCCGCGTCGTTGTCCTGCTCATAATTTCCGAACACTACAATATCGCCCGCCTTGGCATCGGCGATCTCGTCAAAAGTCCACCTTGGGAGGGCGTCAAATTCTGATTCCTCCGTCTCTCCGGTATCAGAGGATGGTTCCTCTGTTGAAACGGACGGCTCTGCCGTTGAAGAGGATGGTTCCTCCGTTGAAGCGGACGGTTCGGCCTCTGCACCCGTTTCCCCTCCGGACGGTTCCGAAGAACCCTGCAGCCCATCTGTCATCACCGGATTTTGACTGTTTTCCAGGTCTGAAATTTCTCCGTCTGCAGATCCGGGGCCGCAGGAAATCAGGCATATGGACAGACACAGTATCAAAGGATACAGGAAAAATTTTTTCATGGATGTCCCCCCTTAGATTTTCTCAATTCCCCTCAAACAAATCACCTGTCTGAGCAGAGCTGCTAAAGCATTTGCACAATGAGAGTTTCGCGGCCGCCTGATCAATAGGTCACCGTTAAAGCCGGACGTACGCCTTGATGAACGTTAACAAAAATTCCGCCGTCGTTAACGGTGCCATCTCTTGATACAAGTGCCGCATAAATCTCACGATCACCAGGTGAACGCAGCCACCATCTGTCACAGCCGTCCGCATAACGAACTGCTTCCAGCCAGTTCAGAGTGGGTGCATAATAGCCAGGATAGGGCTCCGGCGCATTCGAAAATATCTCCACCTCCGCATCAATATCCAAAGGATAGAATTCCTGCTGAATCGCATATGCAGTAGGCTTCGCCACGATACGGTGATCCTGATCATAGCAATATTTGGTATATGCCGAAACGCCAGCGGGCATGAGATCGTCGTACTTGCTTTCAATCTCCAGCCCCTCCTCCACGGAGATGTGAAAGTACTTCTCCAGATCTCCCAAAGAGAGAAGCCATATTTTGTCTGACGTGTCATTTCCACCCGGTGTGCCAAATATCGGGTTATCCTCGTTTACCACATTTGTCACGGCGATGTGTTCCTGCTCGGCTTCTGTGAAAGCAGCGTTCAGGAAATCATCATTCAGCCACGCCCGCAGCGCACAGTCCTCCCAGGTCATGGCCGTCTCCTCCGAATGATATCTTTGGTTATCAAGCAGATAAACGCTTAACAGGGTCGCCTGGCCGTCCTCCATATCCAGTATGAACCATTCGATGGGTTCCGCGCCGTTTTCCGCATCGTTGTCCTGCTCGTAAGTCCCGAACGTCACAATATCGCCCGCCTTGGCATTGGCAATCTCGTCAAAAGTCCACCTTGGGAGGGCGTCAAATTCTGATTCCTCCGTCTCCCCGGCGGAAGAGGATGGTTCTTCTGATGAAGCGGACGGTTTTGCCGTTGAAGAGGACGACTCTTCCATTGAAGCAGACGGCTCTTCCTCCGCACCCATTTCCCCTCCGGAAGGTTCCGAAGAACCCTGTAGCCCATCTGTCATCACCGAATTTTGACTGTCTTCCAGGTCTGAAGTTTCCCCGTCCGCAGATCCGGGGCCGCAGGAAATCAGGCATATGGACAGACACAGTATCAAAGGATACAGGAAAAATTTTTTCATGGATGTTCTCCTCTTGATCATAAGGCATATTTGTATGATAGGGAAACGGAAACTGCCGGCACCCTGCAAGAATACAAGGTCATTATAGCATGATGCTCCCTCCAGCACAAGCAAAAGCGGCCATTTCCCGCCCTTTCCACCCTTTTTCCTGTTCTGTCTCCCCGTCCTTCTCCTCTGTTGAAATAAGCCGTTAATTTGCTGTACGTTTCTATACAACAAATAACGGCTTACTCTTTTCAAAAAACCGCCGGAGCGGAACTTTAGACAGGTTCAGCCGCTCTTTCGGTGCAGTTTGCGGAAATTCAAGGTTTCTGACTGGGCGGCTGGAAAGCGCTATACAGAAATAATATATTGCCAAGCATTGCGCGCCCGCTCCTCGGGCGTACCGGAGGTTCTTTCCCTGGCCCGGTCACTCCTATCGGAAACTCTTCACCCAGTTGAGCAGGGAATTATGATAGACATTCTCCCGAACCGTCTGCAGCATCTGCTCGGTGACAGGTCCGTTCTTTGCCATCTTCGCAAGGATCGCCTCCTGAAGTTCCTCTATAGTCATCTCCTCGTAGGGTTTGTCCACGGGCGCTGTCACTGGTTCCCCCGGCGAATCCACTTTCTGTTCCGGGATTTCTTCCAATCCGGCAGCTTTCTCTCCGTCCCGGGCCCCGCTCTGTTCCGGCGTCGTTTCCCGCACCTCTCCGTTTCCGCAGCCCGGTTTTTCCGCCTCTTTAAGAACCTCCCCAGGGGCTGCCTGTTCTCCCGCTTCGCCTGGGCATTCCGTCTTTTCCGTTTCTGTTGCTACTTCCAGACTTTCCGTCTTTTCTGTTGCTGCTTCCAAGCTTTCCGCCTGTGTCGTTTCTTTTGTTTCTTCCGGGCTTCCTGCGCTTTCCTGCCCTTCCGCCGCAGTTTCCGCCTTATCCAAAGTTCCCTCGCCATTTAAAACCGCGTCGGTCGTCTCCGTCAGAATCGCGGCGGATACAAGGTCAACCCTTTCCTCCGGCGTCTTTCCGTCCAGGGGAAGATAAATCTCCCCCCCATTTCCCATCACCGTCACCCGAAGTCTGCCGTCCTGAACCTTTATATGCTCGCCGGACAAGGCTCCCAAAAATTCCTCCGCGCCGTCCGCAGGGAGATCAAAGCCGGCGGGGGCGTCGTCGTTGTTCACCGCGATCAGGACGCTCTTTCCCTCATAGCTTCTCGCAAAGGCGTACTGCCGGTTGGTGAGGGTCAGTTCCCGGTAATCCCCGTAAGAGAGGGCCGGCGTGTTCTGCCGGATCCTTCCCAGGGCGGCGATCAGCGCGGTGCAGGGATTGTCCTGCAGCGCGTCCCGGTAGCCTTCTAAATGCAGGGCGGGCCGCAGGGAATCGTCCGACCATTTTTCCTTCCGGCCCTCTATGCCGAACTCCGAGCCATAGTAGACGGAAGGGACCCCCGGCAGGGTGTATAAAAGGACATGTACCGGCGCAAAATGGGCCTTGTTGCTCAACTTCGTATAGATCCGCTCCACGTCGTGATTGTCCACAAAATTATACAGTTTCAGACCGCCCGGACGATTCCCTCCCATGTCGCAGAGGCGCTTTACCGTGTGGGCGATCTCGAAATAGTTGTGGTCGTTATGGCCGGAATACAGGGCCTTGTGAAGATGGTAGTTTGTCACGGAATGCAGCGTACCCTCGTTGACCCAGCGGCTGTACTCCCCGTGGATCACCTCCCCCATCAGCCAGAACTCCGGCTTCACCTCGTTTGCCACGACCCGGAGAGCCTGCATGAAAGAGAAGTCCAGCACGTCCGCCGCGTCCAGCCGGATGCCGTCGATGTCAAACTCCCGGACCCAGAAGCGGATCACGTCGCAGATGTAGTCCCGGACCTCCGGATTCCTCTGGTTCAGTTTCACGAGAAGATTATAGCCTCCCCAGTTGTCGTAGGAGAACCCGTCGTTGTACTCGTTGTTTCCCCAGAAATTGACGTTGCAGTACCAGTCCCGGTACCGGGAGTTCTCCCGGTTCTGCCGGATATCCCGGAACGCGAAAAAATCCCTGCCGGTGTGGTTGAATACCCCGTCCAGGATCACCCGGATCCCCTGCCGGTGGCACTCCTTCACAAAATCCGCAAGATCCTCATTGGTCCCCAGGCGGCTGTCCAGCTTTTTATAGTCCGTAGTCTCATAGCCGTGGCCCACGGACTCAAAGAGAGGTCCGATATAAAGGGCGCTGCAGCCGATCTCCCGGATGTGTGCGATCCAGGGAAAGATCTGCCGCAGGCGGCGCTGGGGCTCCCCGTATTCGTTCTGTTTCGGCGCCCCGGTCAGCCCCAGGGGATAAATGTGAAAAAATACCGCTTCGTCATACCATGCCATAGCTGCTTTCTCCTAAATGTATTTTTGCCGCTGTATCCTGCCCGGTTTTCCGCGTCTACAGGACCCGCCGCTGTTTTCCTCAATTTTCCAAAACTACCTGACCCGGTCCGCCTTCCATTTTTCCACCATGGCAAAGACTTTTCCCGTGGTCAGACCCTGCACGACGATCGTGAAGTACATCGTGACGCAGGTCATGATCAGGATCACCTGATACGCGTCCTCCGGAAGGAACTCCTGGGTGCTGATCGCAAGGGCCAGGGAAAGGCCGCCCTTCAAGGCGCTCCAGGTCATCAGCATGGTAAATTCCCCGATGCTGTACCGGTTCGGTATCTTTTTCCTGCCGATGATCAGCGAGGAGATCCCCACCCCCGCGTACCTGGCGATAAAATTGATGGCAACCGCGGACAGGATCAAAAGGACCAGATAACGGTGCTTGGGAACGTTCCAAACGGCGAGCCCGATCAGAATGAACAGCACGCTGTTGAACATGGTGTCCGCCACATGCCAGAAATCCTCGTACCAGTCCTTGGGATCCACCACCTTGCGCCACTCTTCGTTCTTCGCCATGTTCCTGGAAAAGTAGAGCCCGCAGACCACCGACGCGATGACGCCGGAGCAGCCCAGTCGTTCACAGATCAGATAGGCGCTGGTCACGTCCAGCAGGCTGATGAAGATGTGGAACATGGGATTGTCCGTGGCTCTCAAAAGCTTAAACAGTAAGAAGGACACCGCCAGCCCCACGGCGATGGCTCCCAGAAGCTCCTTTGCCATGAGTACCGGGAAGCTCAAGTCCGAAGTGTTGTTCACGATGTTCTTGATGCAGACGAACACCGCCACGCCGGTGCCGTCGTTGAACAGGGATTCCCCTTCGATCACTGTGGAGACATTCTTGGACAGCCCGGCCTTCTTTAAGATGCTGGTGGCGGCGATGGGGTCCGTGGGGGATACGATGCACCCCAGGAGCACGCAGAGCCAGATGGAAAAATCCAGGTGCATCAGAAGGCTGATCCCGTAGAACAGGATCCCATACACAAAAGAAGAGAGCACCGTGGACAACAGCGCCAGGAGGCTGATGGACTTGATGTTTTTCACAAAACGGTTGAAGTTCACGCCGCTGGCCCCGGAAAACAGCATGAAGCAGAGCACGCCCTCCATCAGAAATTCCTGGAGGTCGATCCCCGCGATGTTTCCGATGATGGTCTCCTGGAAATTTACAAGTCCCATCCACTCCAGGAACTTTGCTGCGGCCGCAAAGAGAAAGGAAAACAGCACCAGGGCGATATCATTGGAGATCCGCAGGGTCCTCTCGTTGAGGATCCCAAACAGCACGACAAGAAAGAGAATGAACAGCAGTCCCGCTAAAATATGTTCCATCTTTTCATCCCCTCTCTATGCCAGGATATCCGCCAGCCGGGCGATCTTGTGCTCCGCGGACACCACAAAGATACGGTCCCCTTTTTGCAGGGAAGAAGCGCCGTCCGGCACGATCGTCTCCTGACCTCTGACGATCATCGCGATGAGAACGCCGGACTTTAAGGCGAAACCGGGGTTCTTAAACTCCATTCCCAGGAGCTTAAAGTCCCCGTCCACTTCAAACTCCGCCGCCTCCACCTTTCCGGAATTTAAGGTGTAAAGGCGCTTGATCACGTTGTCATTGTCCTTTTCTCCGCCGATAGAAAGGAGCCTTGCGTCCCTTAAGATCCCGCCCAGACCCACGTCCCGGGTGGAAAAGACATGGTCGATGCCGCTCTTTTTCAGCATGTCCTCATAGTCCTGGTTGTCGATCTCCGCCGCGATCCTCTGCAGTCCGAAGGATTTCGCGAACATGGAGATGATCAGGTTTTCCTCATCCTTCCCGGTCACGGCCGCACAGGCGTCCGCGCCCTTCAGCGCCTTCTCCATAAATTCCGCGTCCGCGCCGTTGGCGTTCACGACGTCCGCCTTCGGCAGTTTTTGCAAAAGTTCCCTGCACCGCGCCGGATCGCTGTCCACCAGAGTGACTTTTACGCCCTGGCTCAGCAGACTTTTTGTCAGGTAATAGCCCAGCTTGCTCCCGCCAACGATCACGGCCTTCCGAACCACCTTTTTCAATATATTCAGCTGTTTCAGGGCCTTGTCCGTCTCTTCCCCCGCGGCGGCGAAGGTGATCTTGTCCCCCGCCTTGATCTGGTGCTTTCCTTTCGGGGTGATCATCTTCCCGCCCCTGTCGATGGCGCAGACGAGGATCTGTGCGCCAAGCCTTGCCTGGACCTCCGGCATGAGGGCGTCGGCAAGGACGCTGTCCTCCCGGATCTGCACCGTTGCCACGTTTACGTTCCCGTCCCCGAAATGCTCGATCTCCACCGCTCCGGCGTACTTGATCAGCTTTGCCACTTCTTCCGCCGCCGACTTCTCCGGGTTGATCTGCATGTCCACGCCCATATTGGTGAAAAAGAACGCCCTGTCCTCCCCGTACTCCGGGCCCCTCACCGCGGCGATGGTCCTCTTCACGCCCAGCTTCTTCGCCACGCCGCAGCACATGATATTCGTCTCATCCGACTTTGTCACCGCGATCAGCAGGGAGGAGGAATCGATCCCCGCCTTTTTCAGAAGCCCCGGGCTTCCCCCGTTTCCCACATAGCCGTTGCAATCGAAAGCGTCCGTGATCTGCCCGATCCTCTCCTCGTCCTTGTCGATGATCACAACGTCGAAACCCTCTTCGCAGATATGCTTTGTCAGGGCATAGCCCACTTTACTGCCGCCAACAATGATCACTCTCATGTCTCTTCCTCTCCTCCGGTCACCCGCATGGCGTACCGCACCGTCGCCATGGCATCCTTGGCGTAATAGTCCGCGCCGATCTTATCCGCGTATTCCTGGGTCAGCACCGCGCCGCCCACGACCGTCTTTGCCCAGGGGGCCTTTTCCTTCAAAAGCCGGATGGTGGTCTCCATGGCGGGGACCGTGGTGGTCATCAGGGCGCTCAGGCCCACCAGGGGCGCCCGCTGCTCCGTCACCGCTTCCACCACTTTCTCCGGGGGCACGTCCCGTCCAAGGTCGCACACGTCAAAACCGTAGTTTTCCAGGATCAGCTTCACGATATTTTTCCCGATGTCGTGGATATCCCCCTGCACCGTGGCGATGACAAATTTCCCCCGGCTCACCTGTTCCGAGGAATCCCGGGACATCCTTTTCTTGATCTGCTCAAAGGCGCATTGGGAGGCCTCGGCGCTCATCAAAAGCTGGGGCAGATACATGGTCTTCTTCTCAAACCCCTGTCCCACGACGTCCAGAGCCGGGATGATCTGCGTGTTCACGATGTCCAGGGGCTCCTCCGTCTCTAACAACTGCGCCGTCAGCTCCGCCGCCTGCTCCCTCAGGCCCTTTACAATGGCCCGCTGCAGCCCGCTCTGAGCGGCAGTCTGGCCAGGGCCTGATCCTGTCTGGCCAGGGCCTCCGGCCGGCTGACCAGCGCCCACTCCCGTCTGACTGCCCCCTGTGCCGCTCTGGCCGAAACCTCCCCCCGGCTGGACAGCCATCCCTGACACCGCCGCGTATCTCTCGATATTTTCAATATAGTCCGCACAGTTTTCATCCAGGCCGTGCAGGGCCCGGAACGCATAATAACTCTTCATCATCTCCGCGGAATTCGGATTCATGATCGCCGCGGACAGCCCGTTCTCCAATGCAAGCGTAAAGAAAGAGGCGGTGATGATCTCCCGGCTGGGCAATCCGAAGGAAACATTGGAAACCCCCAGGGAGGTATGGCACCCCAGATCATGCCGGATAGCCCGCAGGGCCTGCAGCGTCGCCAGGGCCGCCCGGTTGTCCGCGCTGACGGTCATCGCCAGCGTGTCGAAGATCAGATCCTTTTTCTCGATCCCGTATTCCGCCGCGGTGCGGATGATCTTCCTGGCGATCTCCACCCGCCTCTCCGCGCTGTCGGGGATCCCCTCCTCGTCCAGCGTCAGACACACTACCAGCCCGCCGTACTTTTGCACCAGAGGGAAGATCTCCCGCATCACTTCCTCCTTGCCGTTCACAGAGTTGATCATGGCCTTTCCGTTATAGCGCCGGAGGGCCCGCTCCATGGCGTTGACGTTCGTCGTGTCGATCTGCAGGGGCAGGTCGATGATGGCCTGAAGCTCAGAGCAGACCGTCTCCAGCATCTCCGCCTCGTCAATCTCCGGCAGGCCCACGTTGACATCCAGCACATGGGCCCCCTTCTCCTGCTGGGTCAGTCCCTCACCCAGGATATAGCCGATATCCCGGTTTCGCAGGGCTTCTTTAAAGCGCTTCTTTCCCGTGGGATTGATCCGCTCCCCGATCAGGACCGGGGAGTCCTGGAACGTCACCGCGTGGGTGTAGGAACTGATCACGGTAAAGTTTTTCCCTGTCACTTCCCGGGGCTGCAATCCCCTCGTCCTCTCCGTCAGTGCGGCGACGTACTCCGGCGTCGTCCCGCAGCAGCCCCCGGCGATGCGCACGCCCCTGCGGATATACTCTTCCATATCCTCAGAAAACTCCTCCGGCAGAACGTCGTAGACCGTCCTTCCGTCCTCGCTCCTGGGAAGGCCCGCGTTGGGCTTTAAGAGCACCGGGACGGAGGCATATTTCAGATATTCCTCCACCACGGCGGAAAGCTGCTTCGGCCCCAGGGAACAGTTGGCGCCGATGGCGTCCGCGTGCATCCCTTCCAGCATCGCGGTCATGGCCGCGGGATCCGCGCCCGTCATCAGTTTCCCGTCCTCACCGTAGGCGTTGGAGACAAAGACCGGCAGATCACAGTTTTCCTTTGCCGCAAGGAGCGCCGCCTTGGTGTCGTAACTGTCGTTCATAGTCTCGATAAAGATCAGGTCCACGCCGCAGGACGCGCCGATGCGCACCGTCTCCGCGTAGACTTTAACGGCGTCCTCAAAGTCAAAATCCCCATAGGGCTTCAAGAGCTTGCCCATGGGGCCGATATCCAGCGCTATGAACTTTTCCTGGCATCCGGCGCTTGCCTCCTTCGCCCGCCGCGCGTTCTCCACCGCCGCCCGGATCAGGGTCTCCAGCTCGTCCCTCTCAAATTTCAGGGAGTTCGCGCCGAAAGTATTCGTGCAGACGATGTTGGATCCGGCGTCAAAATAGGCCTTCTGGATCTCCACGATCACCTCCGGGTGGGACACGTTCCATCTCTCCGGAAGCTCCCCGGGCAGGAGGCCCCGCTTCTGCAAAAGCGTCCCCATCCCGCCGTCCAGATATACCAGATTGTCTCTCAGATATTCCAAAACATTCATAGTTGTCCTCTCTTTACGTCTTTCCCCAATCCGAAGACCGCCGTGACAGATTTCGAAGGGGTCATGAGCAGGCTCTCATTTAAGGAGATCCCGATCTTCCTGTCGCACTCCAGGAGCCTGAACACGTCCCGCTGCACCGTCAGGGGAAGATCCCCGAAACCCGGGGAATATCTGGGCGTGCATTTCAGCCCTTCCTCCGCCGCCTCCCTGCGGATCTCCCCGCAGAACAGCTCGCAGAGCCGCTCCACCCGCTCCGCGCCGTAAGCCTGCATCAGGAGCGCCTTCGTGGGCTGAAACTTCTGATACTTCGCGATATACCGGTCCACGGCAAGTCCCACCGTTGCGGCGAAGATCACGATCTCGCTGCTGCCCTCCAGGCACCGCCTCAAGTCCCTGGAATCCGAGCCGAAGGGGAGCTTTGCGATTCCCTCTTCCCAGGCCACCGGCATCCGGCGGAAACACACCTTATAAGAAAAGGCGTCCTTCAGTTCCTCCTGCACCTGGACGAAGACCTTCCTCAGTTCCCCGTCCACCTGGTCCTGGGTCCCCCGGAACCCGCTGTAACGCCACACTTCCCGCTCATTGACCGGGTAGAGCTCTTCCGCCCCAGCGTAGTTTCTAACGAACACCGTATTTTCCATCATTTCCCGTCACTCCAGAAAACTTTTTCCCAGGATGTCCGAGAGGTTTCTCCAGATCCCCTCCGCGACGTCCGGCTTATTCATGGAATACACATGCACATTGGTGATCCCGTTGGCATACAGATCGATGATCTGGTCCGTGGCGTAGGCGATCCCCGCCTGCCGCATCGCCACCGGGTCGGAACCGAACTTATCCACCATGGCCTTAAACCTCTGGGGCATGAAAGCGCCGGAGAGCCTGACCGCCCGCTCCACCTGATTGGCGTTCGTGATCGGCATGATTCCCGGAAGGACCGGAACCGTGATCCCCGCCTCCCGGATCTTATACATAAAGTTAAAAAAGAGATTGTTGTCAAACACCATCTGGGTGGTCAGGAAGTCCACGCCCGCCTCCACCTTTTCCTTCAGCCGCCGGATGTCCTCCCGCTGGTTCGGGCTTTCCGGGTGGACTTCCGGGTAACAGGCCCCGCCGATGCAGAAATCCGTCTCTTCCTTCAATTCCCGGATCAGCTCCACGGCGTATCGATAGTCCCACTTTCTCCGGTCAGTCTGCTCCAGCTCCGGGGTCAGATCCCCCCGCAGCGCCATCACGTTTTCAATGCCCCGCTCCTTCATCTCCCGGATCCTTTCGCGGATCGTCTCCCGGCTGGAGGAGACGCAGGTCAGGTGTGCCAGCATGGGCACGTCATATTTTTCCCGGATGTTTTCCGCCACCGCCAGCGTGTACTCGCTGGTGCCGCCTCCCGCCCCGTAGGTCACGCTCATAAAGGAGGGCTTCAAGGACGCGATCTTCTCCGTGGCGATCCTGACGCTCTCAAAGGAAGTCTCCTTTTTTGGCGGGAACACCTCGAATGAAAGGGACATCTGCTCCTGGTTCAATATCTCAATGATCTTCATACGATTTTTTCCTCTCCGGCAGCCAAACGCTTACGCCGTCATCCCGGCTCCAAAGGCCGGCCCGCCGTCCACCAATAAGCCCCCGTTACCGCTGGCTTGCGCAGCAGGCAACAGGGGCAGCATGTTACGAATTGCGGATCCCTATCCGGGGTCCTTTCCTTATTCCTCTCCCTGCTTTACAGCGGCGGCATACTCCGCCTGGATCCCGGGATCGTAAGAGAGAACCGGTTCCACGTCCTCCCCTTTCAGCTTCCGTGCGACATAGTTCCTGGTGATCTTCACCACAAGGGGAGTCAGCGACAGGACGCCGATCAGGTTGGGAATCATCATCAGTCCGTTGAAGGTATCGGAGATATCCCATGCCAGCGTGCTTGTCATCACCGCGCCGGGGATCATCATCAGCACAAAGATCACTTTATAGATATTCTTTCCCTTTACGCCGAAGAGATATTCCACCGCCTTGGAACCGTAGTGGGACCAGCCCATAACGGTGGTGAAAGCGAACAGCAGCACCGCGATGGCGATGAACCATTCGCCGGGCTTTCCGAAGATCCTTCCGAAAGCGGTGGCGACCAGGGTCGCATCGTTTGTGCCCTCCGCCACCAGTCCCGTGGAGAGATCGATCGCCCCGGAGGAGAGAACCACCACTGCGGTCATGGTGCAGACCACCATGGTATCGGCGAACACCTCAAAGATACCCCAGAGTCCCTGCTTCACAGGCTCCTTTACATTGGAGTTGGAGTGAACCATGACGGAGGAACCGAGGCCCGCCTCGTTGGAGAACACGCCCCTCTTGCAGCCGTTCTTCACCGGGCCGTCCAGGATCATCTTGATCACAGAACCGCTCACGCCGCCGGCCACGGCCCTGGGGATAAACGCAAACTTAAAGATGGATACGAACATGGCGCCGATCAGATTGATATGGAAAAGACATACCACCAGAGCGCCGATCACGTACGCCACCGCCATAAAGGGAACCACCTTCTCCGCGAAAGCCGCGATCCTCTGAAGGCCGCCCAGGATGATAAAGCCGCCCAGGATCATCAGGCAGATGCCGATGGCCCAGTTGATGGCCGTCACGTTCTCTACGTTGCCCAGGAACGCGGACTGTATGTTGATCGTGATCTTATTGACCTGCCCCATGTTTCCGATGCCGAAGGAGGCAAGGATCGCAAAGATGGAAAAGATCACGGCGAGGACCTTGCCGACCTGCTTGCAACCCTTGTAGGAGCCCAGCCCGTCCTGCAGATAATACATTGCGCCGCCGGACCACTCGCCCTCTTTATTCTTGCGCCGGAAATAGATTCCCAGGACGTTCTCTGAAAAGTTGGTCATCATGCCCAGGAATGCCGCAACCCACATCCAGAATACCGCGCCGGGGCCTCCGACGCAGATGGCAGCCGCCACGCCGGCGATGTTGCCGGTGCCGATCGTCGCCGCCAGGGCGGTGCAGAGGGCCTGAAACTGGGAGACCGCTCCCGACTGTTTTCCCGCTTTTGCGTGGGTATTTTTATTGAAAACGGAACCGATGGTCTTCCCCCACCAGTGTCTCAGATGGGTGACCTGAAAGCACTTCGTGACCACGGTACAGATCAGGCCGGTTCCCAGTAAGAGTACCAGGGCAAACCAACCCCATGCGAAATTGTTGACGACGTTGTTTACATCAGCGACCTTTTGAAAAAATTCTTCCATTTGTTTCTCCTGTCCTTTTGCCTGAGAGATTGACCGGCTGACGCGCTGTTTTTTATTTCAGCCGGCTTTACACCTTCGGCGCCCTGTGATCAGGGACTCTCCAGTAACCTGCGCTCTTTCAAGAATAGCACACATTTTTTCAGGCCGCAATAAAAAATTGACAAAACGTTCCAAAACCTAGATCCGTTCCCACCGCGCCATGCTCAGGGCTTCGGCTTCCCCTGGGGATATCCCGGAGATCCCCTGCCGGTTTCCTAGGGCCGGCGGCCGAACAACACTCGTTTCCTCTCGATCATTTCGTCGATCCTTTCGATATATTGGGCGACTTCCTTTACGTTCTCGCACCGCTGGATCAACACGCTCTCGCTGCCTTCTTCCGCGACCCTGCGGCTGACTTTTTTTGTGATGCTCCCTGCCCCCAGCGCAACGATGCTCTGAACCTCCTCCATGATCAAAACGTTGTAGAGGCCGTATTTCCCAGGGCGGGCATACCCCACGTTTTCAAAATTGCCGGACATGTTTTTCTGCCGGTAAAGATAATAGGGGTCCATCCCCAGCTTTTTTGCGCCTTCCGCTGCTATCGCCATGGTTTCGTCCGTATTGCGCAGGGTCTCGACGCCATGCTCCCGCACCCACTGACTGAGCTTTGAGGCCCTTTTGATCGCAAGGGAGTGAACCGTCAGGGAATCCGGATCCAGCTCCGCCACGGCGTCAATGGTGTTTTGAACGTCCTGCGCCGTCTCCCCGGGGAGTCCCAGGATCAGGTCCATGTTGATATTGTCGAACCCGGTCTCACGGGCCAGCCGGTACGCCTGAATGACCTGCTCCACGGACGCCTTTCTGCCGATGACGTCCAGCGTCTCCTGTTTCATGGTCTGGGGATTGACGGAAATGCGGGTGACGCCGTATTCCTTCAGCACCCGGAGTTTTTCCTCCGTGATACTGTCCGCCCTTCCGGCCTCCACGGTAAACTCCTTCACCTGGGAAAAATCAAACAGACCGCGCAGCCGGGAGAGCAGGCGTTCCAACTGCCGCGGCTCCAGGGTCGTCGGGGTCCCCCCGCCGATGTACACCGTATCCAGGATTCTGTCCGCGCACTCTGCGGACACATACTCCATCTCGCGGATCAGGCAGTCCAGATAAGCTTCCACCCTGTCCCGGTACGCCGATATGGGAAAAGAAGTAAAAGAACAATACAAACAGGTAGTCGGGCAGAAGGGAATCCCGATATACAGGCTGTAACCGCCCTGATAGTGGATATTTCTGAGAAGCTCCCTCTCCCTTTGGGCGATTTCCACGCTCAGCAGGGCCTTTTCCCGGCTGACAAAGTACTTTTTCCGCATGGCATCCAGGATCTCTTCCCCGCTTTTTCCCTCTTCCAGAAGGCCATAGGCGATCTTCGTGGGACGGATCCCCGTCAGGTTCCCCCAGGGGAGGCTTTTCCCCGTATGGGCCTCCAGCGTCTTATAGAGAAAGGTCTTAAAGCCCGCCTTATAATCAAAACCGCTCTCCGGCAAGTGCTGCCATTCATATGTAAGCCCGCGAAGTTCCGGGATTTTCCCTTCCACGCCCATCTCCATGGAAGCTCCGGCATCCTGCAGGTCAATGTGTATCTCCTCATACTCCGCCCCGGCGGTCCGCCGGACCTCGTCGTACTCCTTCTGCAGGGCGGCGCTCTCCTCCGTCACCACCCGGACCTGCCTGTCCGGATAAAAAGCCTTGACAATGGCGTTGACGTCATACTCAAAGCTGGCGCGGCTGACGGTCACAAATAAAAATCTTTCCATGTCCTATCCACCTTGTTACCATATTATCCTGTATCGGATTCCCGCAGGTTCAGACACAGAAAGGATTGTTTTCTCTTTCAAAGCCGATGGTCGTGGAGCCGCCGTGTCCCGGGAAAACCCTGGTCTCATCCGGCAGGCAGAACAGCCTTTCCCGGATGGAGCGCACCAGCGTGCTCATGCTGCCTGTGGGGAAATCCGTGCGCCCCACAGATTCCTGGAAAAGCGTGTCGCCGCTGATCAGGATCCCGTCCTCCCGGAAATAATAGCAGCAGCCCCCCACGGTATGCCCCGGCGTCGCGATCACCTGAAAGGCCATATCCGCGATGGTCCGCTCGTCCCCGTCCTTCAGATACACATCGGCCTCCAATGTGCAGGGATCCCCTCCCCACGCACTGGAGAGATTTTGGGCCGCGTCCTGCAGGATCTCTCTCTCCTGATCCAGCGCGTAAACCTGAATGGGCTCCAGCCCCTTCTCCTTCCGGGCCCGGTTCACCGCGCCCTTCAGCGCGGACACCCCGAGGATGTGGTCAAAGTGCCCGTGGGTCAGAAGAATGGCCTCCACCGTAAAGTCGTTCTTAAAAAGGGAGGCGTAGATCTTCGTGCCCTGATCCGCAGGATCCACCACAATGGCCCGTCTGTCGCCCTCCCTATAGAGAAAATATGTGTTTGTGCTGCAGCTGCCCAGCACGATCCGGCCGATCTTAAGCTCACTCATATTGCTGTCCAAACCTTTCGCTTTGCAAATATTTCCCTCTTTGCCGGGCCGCGTTTCCCAAATTCCCCGGCCTGCCCGTCCGTCAGTGCGGCTTTCTCTCCACGCTGATAACGCTCTCGATCCCCTGGATCTTCTCCGTGATCTTCGCCAGAGCTTCCCGCCCGCTGATCTCAAAAGACATCTGCATGGTCACAAGCCCCTGCTTGCTGGTCCTGGTGTTCAGGGAGAGAATGTTGATATTCTTCTCTGTAAATGCCTTAGAGATATCCGCAAGCAGACCGCTTCGATCATTCGCGTAGATCATCAGCTCCGCATCATAACTCTCCTGGGGCTGTTCTTCGTCCGTCTGCCACTCCGCGTCCATCAGCCGGTCCCGTTCATCCTCCGGAAGGGACAGGATGTTCACGCAGTCCGTCCGGTGGATGCTGATGCCCCTTCCCCTGGTCACAAAGCCTACGATCTCATCTCCCGGCACAGGGGAACAACACCTGGAAAACCGCACGGAGAGATCCCCGATCCCTTTCACCAAAATGCCGTTTCTGGACCTGATACGGGCCGATCTGCCGCTGTTCTGTCCCGCTTCCGCTATGCCGGCCAGGACCTCTTCGTTGGTCAGTTCCCTCCTGTGGTCCCTGTCGTACATTTCCTGCAGCCTGCCGATCACCTGGCCCTCTTTTAAGGCGCCGTGCCCGATGGCCGCCAGCACGCTGTCCCAGTCCTTGAATCCGTATTTGTGCATGATGGCGTCCATGTATTCCGCGGAGAGAAGGCTCACGATATTGATGGATTTCACCTTGCAGTAATTGTTCAGGAGCTCCTTGCCCTTGAGGATATTGTCCTCCTTGACCTCATTCTTGAACCACTGGTTGATCTTATTCTTTGCCTGGGTGCTTTTCACGATGTTCAGCCAGTCCCGGCTGGGGCCCTTGGCGTTGCCGGAAGTGATGATCTCGATCCTGTCCCCGTTCTTGATCTGATAATCTATGGTGACCAGCTTTCCGTTTACCCTGGCCCCCACCATCTTGTTGCCGACGGCGGAGTGAATGCTGTAGGCAAAATCAATGGGCGTGGAGCCCGCGGGAAGGTTCTTCACCTCTCCGGTAGGCGTAAAACAGTACACATGGTCGGAAAAGAGGTCCAGATCGTTCTTGAGAAGGCTCATGAACTCCCTGTTGTCGGACATGTCCTGCTGCCACTCCAGGATCTGGCGGAGCCAGACAAGCTTTTCCTCCTCCTGGCCCTCCACCTTTTTCCCGTCGGATGCCTCCTTGTACTTCCAATGGGCCGCAATGCCGTACTCCGCGGCCTTGTGCATCTCAAAGGTGCGGATCTGGACCTCGAAGGGCTGGCCGCTGGTGCCGATCAGGGTGGTGTGAAGGGATTGATACATATTTGCCTTCGGCATGGCGATATAGTCCTTAAAGCGGCCGGGGATCGGCTTGTAATGGGCGTGGATCTCCCCCAGGACGGCATAACAGTCCTTCACGCTGTCCACGATGATCCGGACCGCGAAAAGATCGTAGATCTGGTCGATGGTCTTGTTCTGGTTCTTCATCTTTTTATAGATGCTGAAGAAGTGCTTTACCCGGCCGTCCACCTTCGCCTGAATGCCGGTGTTGGCCACGATCGCTTTCACTTCGTCCACAATGCTCTGGATATATTGCTCCCGGACGCTTTTTTTCATGGCGATCTGGTTCACCAGATCCTTATAGACCTCCGGCTCCAGGTATTTCAGGGAGAGATCGTCCAGCTCCACTTTCACCTTGCTGATGCCCAGCCTCTGGGCGATGGGACAGTAAATCTCCCGGGTCTCCCTGGCAATGCGCTGCTGGCTCTCCTGTTTCTGATACTGCAGCGTCCGCATATTGTGCAGCCGGTCCGCCAGCTTGATCAGAATGACACGGATATCCTTTGCCATGGCGAGAAACATCTTTCTCAGATTTTCCGCCTGCATCTCCAGCTTCGCCTCGGACTGGTCCACCTCGGAACTCAGCGGGATCTTCTCCAGCTTTGTCACGCCGTCCACCAGAAGGGCCACGTCGGAGCCAAACTCCCGCTCCAGATCCTCCTGGGTCATCACGGTGTCCTCCACCACGTCGTGAAGGAGCCCCGCCACGATGGTCTCCTTATCCAGTTCCAGCTCCGCCAGGATGATGGCCACGTTCAGGGGATGGATGATATAGGGCTCCCCGGACTTGCGAAGCTGCCCCTCATGAGCCTTCCTCGCGACGTCGTACGCCTTGGCGATCATGGAAATATCATCGCTGGGATGGTATTTTTTCACACGGGAAATAAGCTCCTGGTACAATTCCTCAGGAGCCGCAAATTCCTGCGGTTTGACGATGTTCTCATCGTTGTATCTGACGTCACTCTTTTCTTCTGTCATAACCCATCAGCCCCTATGAAAAAATGTGCGACTCTTTCAGCCCTTATTTTCCCGGATAAACGATGGCGGAATCCAGCCGGTATCCGGCGATCCTCTCCCGTCCCTTCAGCCCTGCCAGCTCCATCAGGACGACTACGCCGACCACTTCGCCTCCAAGGCTCTCGATCAGCCGGATCATAGCCTCGGTAGTACCTCCGGTAGCGATCAGGTCATCCACGATCAGGACCTTCTGCCCGGGTTTGATGCTGTCCTTGTGCATCTCGATGGTGGCCTTGCCGTACTCCAGATCGTAGTCCACGCTGACCGTCTCGCAGGGAAGCTTTCCCTTCTTGCGGATCAGGACAAAGGGCTTGTGATTGTTGTAGGCAATGGGAGTGCCGAAGATAAATCCTCTGGACTCCGGGCCCGCCACCACGTCGTACTCCAGATCCTTCACCAGGTCCTGCATGGTATCGATCGCCATGTGAAGACCGTCCGCATCCTGAAGCACGCTGGTCACATCGCGGAAAATGATCCCTTTTTCAGGAAAATCAGGGATGCTTCTCACATATTCTTCCAGTTTTTTCATATTATATTCTCCTATGCTGTTTTTTGTCCAGAAAGTTTTTCTTTCCAGTTATTTTTTGTTCAAACATTTTTCATTCCAGACCGTTTTTGTCCGGAGCGTTTTTTCCAGACAATTTTTCCGGTCCTTCCAGCCGCCCCGGCAGCGGCAAAAAAGTATGTCTGCCCCAGACTGCCTTCAAGAATGCTGCGCCCTGAACCGGCCGCCGATGTTCATATAAGAAAGAAGGAGCCTCTCCCCTAAGGGAAAAGCTCTGTATCTTCATGGAGTTCTACTTTTTACCGCAGCACTTCTTATATTTCTTTCCAGATCCGCAGGGGCAGGGATCGTTTGGATAAACCTTTGCTCCCTTGATGACCGTGGTGGAGGATTTCTGCTCCTTATAGAGCCTCTTTAAGGTCTCCTCGTCAAAGATGGACTTCCACTCCTCCAGGTTGTAGAGCCATTCCGCGTCAGCCGCCACCATATTCTTATACAGCAGAGCCTTGTCGAATCCCAGATTGACCTCGGTATCCTCCTCCATCTCCTCGATGGGGTTCTTCTCAATCAGGCTGTCGTTGATCCCGTCCAGGAAACCGGTCATGGTCATGACATCCACCTGATACTTCTCGGCAAGCTCCTTGACCGTTCCCTTCACAACCTCGTCCGGGTTCTTCAAGAGCTGCTCATAGATCATCTGCTCGCGCTTAAAGTACACTCCCCAGATCCGCTGAAGCTCCTGTTTCCCGACCTTTTCATCGTACGCTATCTTATGCCATTTCTCTAACAGTGCCATTTTTCTACCATCCTTGCTGTTCACAGGCCCCTCCGGCCCGCCTGATTCTGATTACATGTGTAGATTATATAACAAAATCCTTGCTAAATCAATAACAACTTTTTGCCCCTGGCCCGATCCGCTGTAACCGCTTGTCCTTGCCATGCGCAAAGCCGTGCCATGACGCTTTCCGCTGTTTCTTATCAGATTTTGATTGCAAAAGCGGCAGGTCCGAATGAACCGTTACCCGGACTGCCCGGATCTGGCTGGAACCGGTCGCCAGGAAACCGAGCTGCCCGGAAACTGATCGGGAAGGGCTTGCAGTTTTCCATCGATATAGCATATAATGAAAGAGACGGCGAGGCAAATGATGAAAAAACGATTTCTGAAAAAACCAATGCGTAGACATGTTCCTAAGATCCTGCAAAGAGGCTTATGGATTTCTCTCCTGCCGGCGCTCTCCGGACTTCTGCTGCTTGCCCCGGGCTGCGGGGGAGGCTTTGGAAGCGGGGACCGGGAGCAATTCCTGGCGGCAGACAGCCCCCTTCGGGAGCAGGCAGGCTTCCCGGCGTTGACGGGCGAACCCATAGAAGATACGGAAGACTCCGCAGAATACGAAAGCAGTTCCTTAAACGAGGAAACTTTTATGGAGGATGCCGATATGATCGCTTCTAACGATAGGAACGCTTCTAAGGAAGAAAACCCGCGCGAGTCCGCCGGTACCGTCCTGCCCGCCCCCGGCGTGAGGACGCTCGAAAACTTTCTCCGCACCGCTCTTTTACCCCTTGGAAATACCATGTACGTCTGGGGCGGGGGATGGAACGAGGAGGATACCGGCGCGGGGGATGAGGCGGTATCTTTGGGCGTCAGCCCCCAGTGGAAGACCTTTGCCGATCTGCAGACAAAGGACTACGATTACCGGCAGACGCGCTATCAGATCCACGACGGGCTGGACTGCTCCGGCTATGTAGGCTGGACGGTTTACAACACCATGGAAACCGAAGACGGCGGGGAGGGATATGTCTTCAAGTCCACCGATACCGCGGAACTTTACGCCGGGTTTGGCTGGGGGGATTTTTCTCCCGCATCCCAGGTGAAGGACTGGCTCGCCGGAGATATCATGAGCATGAAGGGACATGTATGGATCTGTCTGGGGACCTGTGAGGACGGCAGCGTCCTGCTGCTCCACTCCAGCCCGCCGGGGGTGCGTCTCTGCGGGACCCCTGTGCCGGGGGATTCTTCAGAACGCGGCCCTGCTTCCCAGGCGGTATCCCTGGCGGAGGAATATCTGTCCGCCCACTGTCCCGAATGGTTCCAGCGGTTCCCCGACTGCCAGGCGAAGGCAGCTTACCTTCAGGATTCCGGACAGCTGCGCTGGAATAAGGAGACTTTCCCGGATGCCGACGAGATACGGGCCCTGACGCCGGAGGAACTGCTGGAAACTCTGTTTTCAGAACCGGACCCCGACTCTTCTTCCCGCCTGGAGGAGTCCCGATAGGCAGTACGGCCTGGACTTCCGTCCCCAAGCCGGGGACGGGAACGCAAGATTTCATACGGAGAAAGGACAAACTATGTCAGATCAGAACACGATAGAAAAAAAAGATGGGGAAAGACAGCGTCCGTCGGAAACCCAGACGAACCATGCAGATTCAGTCCGGCCCGCAGCCCCCAGGCACAAACGGATCGCCGCCCTGCTGGGTGTCATTCTCTTAGGGGCGCTGTACCTGATCACATTGATTGCCGCCATCTTTGACAAAAGCTCTTCGGGCAGATGGTTCCTGCTCTGCCTCATCGGCACCGTGGTGATCCCCTTGCTGATCTGGATCTACACCTGGATGTACGGGGTCCTGACGGGCCGGCGCACCATCGCCAGCGTAGAACCGAAGGACCGCAGGGAGCCGGAAACCGAAAGGCTCGAAGACAAAGTTCGGGAAACCGGAGATTCCGATACCGCAACCCCCGAAACCGCAGAACCGGACGCCGGGAAGTCACAGGAGTAAAACCCGTCCCCTACACCTCCAGCCCCATTTCCCGCAGCTCCCGGACCGCCTGCTCCCTGGTCTGAAAGACGATCCCCTGAATGCCCAGCTTCCGCCCAGCCTCGATATTCACGGGAGTATCGTCCAGGAAAACACATTCCTCCGCCCTCAGGCCGAAGCGTTCCAGAAGCAGCGCATAGATCGCGGGGTCCGGCTTGATCAGCTTATCCCGGTGGGAAAGGATCCCCCCGTCCATCTCCGGGAGAAACGCCAGCCCGTCCCGGCACTCCCTCTCGATCTTCTCGGAAAAATTCGAGAGATAGTAAACCCCGAACCCCTTCTTTTTCAGTTCCCTGACCCACTCCACCGCGTAATCCCGGATCACCACGATCCCCCTCATATCGTCGTAAGCCCTGTGAAATTCCTCTTCCATCTCGGGATCGTTGCGCACAAAGCCTTCCAAGACCTGCTCAAAAGTCCACTTCCCCCTGTCCAGCTCCGACCAGACAGGACTCAACACGGAGGCCCGGGCGATCCTCTCCAATTTTTCCCCGGAGAACCCTTTTTCCTCCAGAAATTCCTTCCAGCGAAAGTCCGTCAGCACATTTCCGATATCAAAGATAATATTCCGGATCATTTTTTTCTCCTTTCGCCCCTGTCCCTTCCTGACCGCCGGGCTCCATGATCTTCAGAAGCTTTTCGGCAGCCGCGGACATGGGAAGCTTTTTACTCCTTACCAGGCAGATCCTCCGCTTCGGTATGAGCTTGTTAAAGCGGAGCTCAAAGATCTGACCGCTCTCCAGCGCCTCCTTCGCAAAATCCCGCACCACGCACCCCACTCCCAGGTTCCGCAGGACGAACTGCACGATCATATCGCTGGTGGCCAGTTCAAACTCCGGTCTGAGATCCACGCCGTTCCGCCTCAGAAAACCGTCCATATAAGTCCGGGTACTGGTATTTCCCTCCAGGAAGATCATGGGAAGATTCTTCAGCGCCTGCAGATCCAGGGTCTTGTTCTTGCAGGAAGTAAATCTCCGGCCGGCGATGAAGATATCCTCTATCTCCCGCACCTCCCTGACGTCCAGATCCTCCCCGCCCTCAAAGGGGCTGCTGACAACGCCGAAATCGATCTTCCCCGCCTCCAGGATGTCCAAAGTCTCCGGGGTAGGCGCGTTGGTCACGTTTACCTTAATAGCCGGGTACCTCTCATGGAACCTCTCCAGATAGGGGAGCAGATAATACTGCAGCGTCATATCGCTGGCGCCGATCCTCACCTCGCCAAGCTCCAGATTTTTCAGCCTCCGGATCTTCTCCTCCCCGCCCTCTATCAGTTCATAGCCCTTGCTGATATCGGCATACAGGATCTCTCCCGCGCTCGTCAGACGGATCCCCTTGCTGACCCGGTGGAACAATTCCACGCCCAGAAGGTTTTCCAGCTGTTTCAAGGACTGGCTCGCCGCCGGCTGCGAGATGTTCAGCATCTCCGCGGCCTTTGTCACACTGCCGGACCTGGCGGCATAATAAAACACCTTGTAGTATTCCAGATTTGCGGTCACCATACTTTCCCCGCTTCCCCCTCCTCTTTGTCCTTCTCTCTTTGTCCTTCTCTCTTTGTCCTTCCCTCTTTGTCCTTCCCTCTTTGTCCTTCCCTCTTTGGTTTTCTCCCTTTGTCCTTCTCTCTTTGTCCTTCTTCCCTTGTCTTTCTTTTATGCAAAGAACCCCTCCGCCGTGTCTGCGAAGGGGTTCAAAACCTTCCGTCTTATTTCTTCAGAGAGCTCTCACGATAAATGATATCCTGCCTTCCGGGACCGTTGCTGACCATGGTGATGGGATACCCGATCTGTCCCTCGATAAATTCAATGTATTTGCGGCAGTTTTCCGGCAGTTCCTCATAATTCTTAATGCCCCGGATATCGCACTTCCAGCCGGGAAGTTTTTTCAGGACGGGAGTCGCCTTCTCCAGTTTCCAGGTCACGGGGAACTCCGTGGTCACTTCCCCGTCGATCTCATAGCCCACGCAGACGGGGATCTCATCCAGGTAACCCAGCACATCCAGCACCGTAAAGGCCACGTCCGTAGTCCCCTGCAGGCGGCAGCCATACTTCGAGGCTACACAGTCAAACCAGCCCATGCGTCTCGGCCGCCCGGTGGTAGCGCCGTACTCTCCCCCGTCGCCGCCCCGTCTCCGAAGCTCCTCCGCCTCGTCTCCGAAAATTTCCGACACGAACGCCCCCGCGCCTACCGCGGAAGAATAAGCCTTGCAGACGGTGATCACTTCCTTGATCTCATAAGGCGGGATGCCCGCGCCGATAGCGCCGTACGCGGCCAGCGTGGAGGATGAGGTCACCATGGGATAGATGCCGTGGTCCGGATCCTTCAGCGTCCCGAGCTGCCCCTCCAAAAGGATGGTCTTTCCGTCTTTGATCGCCTGATCCAGGAAGGAGGACACATCGCAGACATAGGGCTCGATCATTGTTTTATAATCATGCAGGGTATCCAGAAGTTCTCCGGGATCCAGCTCCGGCTTGTTATACAGGTGCTTCATCAGGACATTCTTGATCTCACACACCCGTTTTACCTTCTCCTCCAGCGTCTCCTCGTCAAAGAGCTCGCTCACCTGGAAGCCGATCTTGGCGTACTTGTCGGAATAGAAGGGGGCAATTCCCGTCTTCGTGGAACCGAAGGATTTTCCTCCCAGCCTCTCCTCCTCGTACTGATCCAGCAGAATATGATAGGGCATGACGATCTGGGCCCTGTCGGAAACCAGGATCTTAGGCATGGGAACGTTCCGGTCCACAATGGACTGGATTTCCTTAAACAGCACGGGAATGTTCAGCGCAACCCCGTTGCCGATCACGCTTGTGGTGTGGCTGTAAAACACGCCCGACGGCAGAGTGTGCAGCGCAAATTTTCCGTAACAGTTCACAATGGTGTGCCCCGCGTTCGCACCGCCCTGAAAGCGGACGATGATATCCGCCTTCTCCGCCATCATATCCGTGATCTTCCCTTTTCCCTCGTCGCCCCAGTTGGCGCCAACTACCGCTTTTACCATAATACCCTCCGTTTTGAATGCCAAGCAGATACGCTTGATTTACTCTTGTAAGGATAAGTATAGCATACTATTTACCATAAGTAAAATCAATATATTTTATAGATTTTATAAGTCGAAATTATATTATGTCAGTTCAGCCAGACGCTCCGTCTCACTCTCTCCCGTCCCAGCAGTAGGTGCAGAGCTTGTCCTTGTCGATTCCCACGGACTCGATCATGTCGTCCAGCCTGTGATAGCGCAGGGTGGTGAAGTTCAGCTGCTTTCCGATCCGCGCCACCATGTCGTTGTACTCGTCAGTGTTGGGATCCACATATTTCTTCAGGTCCATCTTCAGCCCTTCCTGTTTCATGTCGTTCAGGACGCGCCTTGCGATCAGCTCCATCTCGGAGGTGGAGCGGGAGAAATTCAGGTACTTGCAGCCGAACAGAAGGGGCGGGCACGCCGGGCGGATGTGAACCTCCCTTGCGCCGCTCTGGTACAAAAATTCCGTGGTCTCCCTAAGCTGGGTTCCCCGGACGATGGAATCGTCGATCAGAAGCAGGCTCTTGTCCTGGATCAGGTCGTGCACGGGGATCAGCTTCATCTTCGCGATCAGGTTCCTCTGGTTCTGCATGGTGGGCATGAAGGACCGGGGCCAGGTCGGGGTGTATTTAATGAAGGGCCGGGAAAAAGGAATCCCGGACTCATTCGCGTATCCGATGGCGTGTGCCGTTCCGGAGTCCGGGACGCCCGCCACGATATCCGGCTTCACATGATCCCGCTTCGCCAGGGCCGCGCCGCATTTGTACCGCATCTCCTCCACGCTGATCCCCTCGTAGGAAGACGAGGGATAGCCGTAATAGATCCACAGGAACGTACAGATCTTCATCTTCTCCCCGGGCTTTACAAGGGTCTGCACCCCCTCGGGAGTGAGCACCACAATCTCCCCGGGACCCAGCTCCCTCACCGGCGTATATCCCAGGTTCAGGTAGGAAAAGCTCTCAAAGGCCGCGCAGTAGGCGTCCTCCTTCTTGCCGATGGCCACCGGCGTCCTCCCCAGCCGGTCCCTGGCCGCGTAGATCCCCAGCGGCGTCAGTATCAGGATCGTCATGGAACCGTCTATCTTCTCCTGGGCGAAGCGTATCCCCTCCACCAGGTTGTCCTTCTGATTGATCAAGGCCGCCACCAGCTCCGTGGCGTTGATATCGCCGCTGCTCATCTCCATGAAGTGGGAATTGCCGTTGTCGAAGATCATCTTCGTCAGCTCTTCGGTGTTGTTGATCTTTCCCACCGTGGTGATGGCGTAGGTCCCGTGATGGGAGCGCATGAGAAGGGGCTGGGGCTCGTAGTCGGAGATACAGCCGATGCCCAGATTTCCCTCCATGCTGTTTACGTCCTTATCAAATTTCGTCCGGAAGGGGGCGTTCTCGATATTGTGGATCGCCCTGTCAAATCCCCTCTTTCCATACACCACCATGCCGGCGCGGCGTGTTCCCAGATGGGAGTGATAATCCGTGCCAAAAAACAGGTCAAACGTGCAGTCTTCCTTCGCCGCTACTCCAAAAAATCCACCCATGTCTCATCTTCCTCGCTTTGTCTCTGTCAAATTTCTATTTTCTTTGTCCCTCAGGCGAATCCCGCCAGAGCTCCCAAACTTTTTCAGACGTTGATCTCCGCCTTGATCCCCAGAATATCGTTGTTGGCGTCCAGGATGGGCCGGATCACCTTATTCAGAAAAGCGTCCACCTGCTCCACGGAACGGCCCACATAGCGGGCGGGATCCATGCACTTCTGCAGATCCTCCAGGGACATGCCGAAAGCGGGATCCGCTGCGATCAGCTCCAGCAGATTGTTTTCCAGTCCTTTATCTTTGACGTTCTGCCCCGCTTCCATGGAGAGCTCGCGGATGCGCTCGTGCAGTTCCTGGCGGTTCCCGCCCCTCTTTACCGCGTCCATCATGATATTCTCGGTGGCCATAAAGGGCAGCTCGCTGCGGAGCCGTTTTTCGATCACCTTCGGATAAACCACCAGGCCGTCCACCACGTTCAGGCACAGGTCCAGGATGCCGTCGATGGCCAGGAACCCTTCCGGGATGGAGAGCCGCTTGTTCGCGGAGTCGTCCAGGGTCCTCTCAAACCATTGGGTGGCGGAGGTGATCGCGGGGTTCAGCGCGTCCACCATGACGAACCTGGAGAGGGAGGCGATCCGCTCGCACCGCATGGGATTTCTCTTATAAGCCATGGCGGAAGACCCGATCTGGTTCTTCTCAAAGGGCTCCTCCACCTCCTTCAAATGCTGGAGCAGCCGGATGTCGTTGCTCATCTTGTGGGCGCTGGCCGCGATACCCGCCAGTACATTCACCACCCGGGTGTCCACTTTCCGGGAATAGGTCTGGCCGGACACGGGATAGCACTCCTGAAAGCCCATCTTTTCCGCGATCATGGGGTCGATCTTGTCAATGGTCTCCTGATCCCCGTCAAAGAGCTCCAGGAAGGACGCCTGGGTGCCAGTGGTTCCCTTGGATCCCAGAAGCTTCAGCGTAGAGGCGACATAATCCAGATCTTCCAGATCCATGGAAAACTCCTGCAGCCAGAGGGTCGCCCGCTTTCCCACGGTGGTGGGCTGGGCCGGCTGGAAGTGGGTGAAGGCCAGCGTGGGCTGGGCCTTGTATTTCTCCGCAAAATCCGCCAACTCCTTCATCACATTGATCAGCTTCCGGCGGACCAGTTTCAGAGCTTCTCTCATCACGATGATATCCGTGTTGTCCCCCACGTAGCAGGACGTGGCCCCCAGGTGGATGATGCCCGCCGCCTTGGGACACTGCTGCCCGTAAGCGTACACGTGGCTCATCACGTCGTGCCGCACCAGACGCTCCCGCTCCTTCGCCACCTCGTAATTGATGTCCTCCGCGTGGGCCTTCAGCTCATCGATCTGCTCCTGGGTGATGACGGGCTTTCCGTTCTGGGAGAGCCCCAGTTCCTTCTCCGTCTCCGCCAGGGCGATCCAGAGTTTCCTCCAGGTCTTGTACTTCATGTCCGGGGAGAAGATATACTGCATCTCCTTGCTGGCGTAACGCTCCGATAAAGGGCTCTGATACTTGTCTGTGCTCATCGTACTCTCCTTTTTATCCGGGATACTCTCCCTGTTTTTCTATTATGTTGACCGATGTGGTCAGCGTTCATATTCCCCGCGGATATCGGTCTTTGGCGGTTCCATGGGGTATTTCCCGGTAAAGCATCCCCGGCAGATCCCCAGGCCCCCGGCGATCTGCGCCAGCCGCTCCTCACGGAGATAGGCCAGGCTATCGCTGCCGATGATCTCCCGGATCTGCTCCACCGTGCGGCCACAGGCGATCAGCTGCTCCCGGCCCGGAACGTCCGTCCCGAAATAACAGGGCCAGAGGAAGGGCGGCGAACTGACCCTCATGTGAACCTCCTTTGCCCCGGCCTCCCGGAGCATCCTCACGATGCGGTCCGAGGTGGTCCCCCTGACAATGGAGTCGTCGATCATGATCACGCGCTTTCCCTCCACCGCCTCCCGGATGGGATTCAGCTTCACCTGGACGCTGCTCTCCCGGTTCTTCTGTTTCGGCTTGATAAAGGTGCGCCCCACGTAGGCGTTTTTCATAAAGGCGATCCCGTAGGGAATCCCCGACTGCATGGAATATCCCATGGCGGCGCAGTTCCCGGACTCCGGGACTCCCACCACGAGATCCGCGTCCACCGGGGAATCCATGGCCAGATACTTCCCCGCCAGGATCCGGGAATGGTACACGCTGACGCCGTCGATGATGCTGTCCGGCCGTGCGAAATAAATGTATTCAAAGACGCAGCGCCCCTCGTCTTCCTTCTTCAGGGCGTGGCTCATGTCGGACTCGATCCCTTTTTCCGGAGAGATCGTCACGATCTCCCCGGGCCGGACGTCCCGGATGAACTCCGCTCCGATCGTATCCAGGGCGCAGCTCTCGCTGGACAGGAAATACGTGTTGTCCCGCTTTCCGATGCACAGGGGCCGGAAACCGTAAGGGTCCCTGGCACCTATGAGTTTCCTGGGCGACATGACCGCCAGGGAATAGGCCCCCCGGATCTTATCCATGGCCCGTCCCACCGCCTCTTCCACGCTTCCCACATTCAGCCTCTCCCGGGCGATGTGGTAGGCGATCACCTCCGAGTCGATGGTGGTCTGAAAGATGGCGCCGGTATAGGCAAGTTCCTCCCGGAGCTGGGGGGCGTTGACCAGGTTGCCGTTGTGGGCGAGGCCCAGGATCCCCTTCACATAATTCAGGACCAGGGGCTGGGCGTTCTCCCGGGTGGAGCTTCCCGCGGTGGAATACCGCACATGCCCCACGCCGATATCCCCTTTCAGCTTTTCCAGGTGTTCCGGGGCAAACGCCTCGTTGACCAGGCCCATATCCTTGTACGCCAGGGCCTTTCCCTTGGGGCCCGAAGTGTCGCTGACCGCGATCCCGCAGCTCTCCTGGCCCCTGTGCTGCAGGGCCAGAAGGCCGTAATAAATCGTGGAGGCCACGTCCCCGCCGCTGAAATCATAAGCGCCGAACACGCCGCACTCTTCCCTGAGCTTGTCCTGAAGGTCTTCCTGCACAAAAATTCCGTCTGTCATCTCTTCCGTCCTTTCCGCCTCCCGCCGTATCCTGCGGAGGCATCCGGACAGCCCTGGGCAGAATGGGGCCGCCGGATCAGCGCGGCCCCATTGCCGCAGACATTTTCCATATATAAGACGCCTAAAGCCCAAGGCGCTTTTCGCGCCCCGGGCCGTCATTTTTTACTGCAGCTTTTTCCCCGTCAGGAGCTCATACCCCTGCAGGTACTTGTCTATGGTCTTCTGAACCACCTCTTCCGGCAGGGTCCAGTCGTGCTCATTGGCCTTCAGCCAGTCCCTGGCGAACTGCTTGTCGAAGGAGGGCTGAGCGTGGCCGGGTTCATACCCCTCCGCCGGCCAGAACCTGGAGCTGTCAGGGGTCAGCATCTCGTCGCCGAGAACGATGTTTCCCTCCTCGTCCAGACCGAACTCAAACTTCGTGTCCGCGATGATGATGCCTCTCGTCAGCGCGTAATCCGCACACTTTTTATACAAAGCTATGGTGTAATCCCTGAGCTTGGAAGCGTACTCCTCTCCCTTCCCGGGGAAGCGTTTCTCCAGATAGTCCACGCTGGCCTCGTAGGAGATGTTCTCGTCGTGATCGCCGATCTCGGCCTTGGTGGAAGGGGTATAAATGGGCTCCGGCAGCTTGTCCGACTCCTTCAAACCCTCCGGAAGGCGGATGCCGCAGACCGTGCCATCCTTCACGTAGCTGGCCCAGCCGCTCCCGGTGATGTAGCCGCGGACAATGCACTCCACGGGAAGCATGTTCAGCTTTCTGCACATCATGCTGTTGCCGTCAAACCTGGGCTGCTGAAAAAACTCCGGCATGTCCTTCACATCCACGGAGATCATGTGGTTGGGGATGATGTCCCTGGTCATGTCGAACCAGAATTTAGAAAGCTGCGTCAGTACGGTCCCCTTCTTCGCAACGGTGTTATGAAGGATCACGTCAAAACAACTGATCCGGTCCGTGGCCACCATGATCAGGCTGTCGCCGTTGTCGTAGATCTCCCGGACCTTTCCCTCTTTGATGGGTTTCAACTCCTGCACACTCATGTTAAGCTACCTCGCTCTCTTATAGTGGATTGCCATGCTGATTAGGTTTTTTGTGAACACGGCGGCCTGCCGGACCGCTACACCTAATATGCTAAAGGCATTTTCAAAAAATTTCAATAGAAAAATTCACGATATTCTCTCGGATTCCCGCTGGTATTTCTCCACCATATCCAAAATTTCACCGCTGTATTCCGGATATTGGCGGGAAATCTCAAGAACCTGCTGATGCGCTTCCTCCGCGGCGCTCTTGTTGTAATCCATCTGTTTTCGAAGCGCCTGGCGGCGCTGGATCAGATCATGCCGGATCTCCACCATCTCCCTGGGATCCAGCAGGGCCGCCGTCTGCCGCACCCACCTTCCCGGATCCTTCAGACGGCAGCGCCTCAGCTGTTCCTCCAGCCGGTCCTGATAATATTCGACCTTTGACTGGGCCTCCGCAAACTGTTTCCTGACCTCTTTTTCCTGCTGATAAATCTCCCAGAGTCCGGCCAGTTTTTCAGAGGAATCCGTATTGTACTTCATGCGGAGATATTCCAGCAAGTTTGTATTGTTCACATAGCGGATCTTGACCGTGTTCTGCAGCTGGATCAGCTTGCTGATGGCACGCCGGATCCCCTCCAGCTCCTTCTGGGCGTCCAGATACCTCACGCCGACAAACGTCACCGCTATGGCCCCGGACATCACCGCCACAAAATATCCGACATACGCATTCATGTGAAGGCCGAACTGCAGCACCGCCAGGAGCACAAGGCAAATCGCCAGGGCAGCCAGAAAGATGACCGCCATGCCCCGGTAGTTCCCGCACATGCCCTCCAGTTCCTGCTCCCGAAAGGCGTGGGCCTGCCTCTCCACGTCCAGTTTTTTCAAATCCTGACGGATCAGGCCGGAGTACCGCTCCGCCTCCCGGAGTTTTTCGATCCCTTCCTCCACGGTCTGTTCCTGGCTGCGAAGAGCGTGATACTCCTGATCGGTCATCTTTCTTTTTCTTTCCAGATAACCCTCTATCTCCCCCTCCAGGGTCCTGATCGTCCGGGCATTCTGTTCCAGCTCTTTTTTCTCCTGCTCGGGAAGCGCCTCGATCTCCTCCATGTCGGAGAGATAGTCCGTGACCAGGGCATACTCCCCCTTCAGTTTCTCCGTCTCCCGGTCCGCCTCCGCAATCTGCTCCAGGCATCCGGCCACATACCGGTTCCTCTGGCTCCGGTCATTGAAATTCACGCCGTCCGTGAGGTAAACCAGCTGTTCCCAATCTGCCGGATCCGCCGCCGTCTTCTTTTTTTTACCAAATAATCGCTTCCAAAATCCCATGACGTTTCCTTTTATTCGTTGACACAGATCCGGTAGGCGTCCTTCAGCGACCGACAGAGAAGGCCGCTCTCTTCATAATAGCGCTGTTTCCCGCTGCCCTCTCTCCACTCGCTTCTCTGCCGCAGCATCAGCTTTTCCGGCTGCGTCGCAAAATCCCTGCGGAGTTCCTGCATGCGCCGTTCCAGCTCCAGCGTCAGCTCGTAATGCTCCAGTTCCCCGGCTGCAAAGGCAATGTACTGGTTCTCAGACAGTTCCATCCGCTTTGCGCCCAGATAGCAGAAATACTCTTCCTCATTCCCTCCGGCCCGATAGGCTTCCAGAAAACATTCCTGAGCCTGTCCGTACAACATCAGCCTGCAGTAAGCCACGCCCTTATTGTGCAGAATGTCCGCCCGGATCTCTTCCCCCGGCAGTTCCCGCCCCATCCCGGCAAACTCTTCCCACCTGAGAAGCAGGCTGTCATACCCCCGGAGGGCGGCCGTATACTTTTTCTTTTTTACTAGATAATCCACCTGTTCCTTGCGTTTTTCCAGATTGGAGAGCCCCGCCCCTTTCCGCAGGGTCTGCTCTACCTGCCGGATGGTATCCTCATCGTAAAGCCCCACATATTGAAGGATCGCCGATACAAACATGCTCAAGGACCCCTGCCTGTGGACCATGGGATACAGGGAATCCGCGAGCTCATCCAGGCCGCACTGTTCCCGGATCCAGCCGATCAGAACGTCGTTCATCAGCGTATTGTCCAGCAGAAACGCATTTTCCTTGATTCCGTAGCACAGTTCCTCCATGCAGTACACCTGGATTTCCAGCCCCTGGATCAGATAGGGGATGGAGGAATACTCTCCCACACACAAATACCCCGGCATCACAAGCCTCCTAATCGATTATGATTTCCTGCGTCCAGCGCCTGTTTTCGGCGGGACGGAACTCCCCAAAGCCAAGGTCCTCGAACTCCGCCTCCAAAAGGTTCTCCTCCTTCATGGAAAGCGACATCCGGATCCTGGCGATATCGCCCGGAAGCTGGTCCAGCGCAATGGGGACTTCCCACTTTCTTCCGCTGCCGAGGGAGGTAACGGTGATCTCCACCTTTTTTTCCTCCCGAAGATAAAACTCCCAGGAGGCCTCCGCCTTCTTCCAGTCGTTCCCCGCGTCCAGAAGCGCCAGATAAGTCTCCTTCCCCCGCTGCATGACCTTCATTCCAATATTGCTCTTCAGCTTATCATTTCCCAGGAAAACATATTTACCGGTATTTTCCCCGGGCGAAAAACGCTCCAGCATCCCATAGCAGGCGCCCTTGCTGAACAGGTTGTTTCCCAGGAAGATCCTCCTGCCCTCGCAAAGAAACTTCAGGGATTCTTTCAGCCACTCCTCCGAGAAATCCTCCCCGATCAGGTAGACCGACGAGACTTTCAGCCCGTCGAGCTTTTCCCGCGCCGTCCTTAAGAATTCCCGGTCCAGCAGAAGATTCCCCTGATCGTCCGCCGGCATTGAGGCCTTGGCGGGAAATTCTTCCTCCGACTGATGGATAAAAACCGTGATGGGCTGGGTCTTCCGGTTACATTCCAGCCGGAGAAACCCCATGCGGTTCCCATGATAGTCAAACAGGACGGAGGTATCCCTCCAGAGATCCAGGTCCTGCCGGAGCATGTAATGGTAATAGCTCTCCTGATGGGATTGAAAACAGATCTTTGCCGTTTTCAGCCGGAGATTGGCCGCCATCCGTTCCAGCATTTCCATCATCTTCTCATCCATCCGGTCGCAGGTGATCATAAGCGCTTCAATCTTATCCGCCGCCGCAATTCCGGAAAGCATCCCCAGGCTTCTCTGCAGAAACAGAGTCAAAAGCGCCGTCGGATCATACTCCGTCTCTTCGATGTAAACCGGTTCCCCTTCCAGTGCGAGATGCAGCAGATCCTGTACCAGGATCCCCCCGCTCTCCCGTGCATACTGGAGGGCTTCTTTTCCATAGAACCACTGATTGATGCCGGTGCGCTTGCAGAGGGCCACCGGTATGCTGTAATTCTCGGAACCCGCCACGGAAGACAGGGTCTCCACCTGGGCCCGCGCCACATTGCAGTAACTGATCTGCGCGTATTCCCAGCCAAGGTCATAGCCCACGATCCATTTTTCATTGCCAAATCCCTTCAGCATGCCAGTCCTCCCCCGCGGCTTCAGTGCAGAACAAACAGGTTCTCACCGCAATATTCCTTAAAGTAATAGTTTTCCAGCTCGCTGTCCAGCGTATCATAATCCCGAAGGCTGTTGCTGATCACAATGTCGTTTATCAGGCTGTATTTGCTGCCCTGCAGATCCGTCTCCGAGTCGCTTCTCTGAAGGTTCCCGCTCTCCGTGAGCTGGGAGCCCTCCTCGTCTTCCTCCGTGATATAATACTGCAGCGTCTCGCCAAAGAACAGGACAAATTCCTTACAGCACACGCCCCCGAACACATCCCGCATGTTTTCGGAAAGATACTCCCCTCCTTCTCCATCCTCCTGCAGGATCATATAGTGGATCCGGGCGCGTCCGCCGGGTTTCGCGTGGTATTCCACGATCACCTTGTCGCTGAGCTCTCCCAGGAGATGCGCCTGGGACTTCAGTTTTTTATAAAAGGCAAAATGTATCTTTTCCGCCATCATCTCCCGCAGGAAACTGTCCAGGGCCTCATTCACTTCCTTTGTCACTTCGCCCTGGTTGTCGCCGTAATACTTCAAAAAAGCCAGCTTGCATGCCTTGGGCACCGGCGCTTCCCACTTATAGTAATCCAGTATGGTCCGGAAAATGACTCCGTCAGTCAATCGCTCCCGCACGAAATATTCATAGGAGCTTGCCATGAGGAACGCCCTGGTCACTTCGCAGTCCCCCGCCGCCTGGTAGAAGCTCTGGAAGATCTCCGCCTTTTCACCCACATGGGACCCCGTATACATCAGCTGGATCAGGATCCTTTCCTCTATTTCCCGGCTGTCCAGTCCGTTCCCCTTCATTTCCTTCCACACGTCCCGGAGCTCCTTACAGGTGCCGTCCATCCACCGGCCCAGATATTCCAGGATGACAGCATTGTGTTTTGACCTGTGGAACAGATAGCCTGCAGACGCCAGGATGACGGGGTCACAGTCCTGCCCGCCCTCGCTCAGCAACGTGCTCACGAGCCTCGCCAGGGTCTTTGCCTCCGGGAAGTAGGGGCCATACTTCCGCACCCATTCAAACGCCTTCTTATAATTGCCCTCCAGGACCAGATACCGCATCGCCTCCATCCGCTCCTGGGAACTCAGCCAGTCGGCGTCCATTCCGTCCAAAAGCCTGTCCAGTTCCTGCACGCGGTCCATCTCATAAAACTGTCTCATAAGCTTCAGGGTGAGCTGCTTTTTCAGCTTTGGCTCGATATGTTCCCAGGCGCAGAGTTTCATGGCTCTGCCGGCCATCCCCTCATCCAGGACATCCCCCTCCGATTTTTCCCGGAGGAGATAGAGGTCAAACTCCGGACAGTCCGTCACATATTTCATCAGTTCCGGCACATATCTGCCCGGCAGCATATATTTTTCCAGCTCATGGGGCATCCTCTCGGAAAACCGGTTCCCATACGCGTCCTCGAACACAAGGCAGTACCCGCTTCCGTAAATCGGCACACAGGCCTCCCCATTCGTCAAAGTATATTCCAGCCCCCGCGTGCTTCCCTCCGCATAGACGACCACCTTCCGCATCCGGCTGTCCTCCACCCGGATCTTGGTGGCAAAAAACAGTCTGGCCAGTTTTTCCGCGTTCTGCTCCGTGATCCTATCCGGCGTGAGCAGTCTGGCGTAGAGATTCGCCAGATGACGGTTGATCCTCTCCTTGCTGATCTGTTCTTTGATAAACTCTTCGGCCTTCATCAGATATTTTTCATAGCTGTCCGAAAAAAGCAGCCTGTTGTCCAGGACATAATCGTACAGCAAAGCGCTCCTGGAATAATCCAGGTTGTTCTGGTAGGCAAAGTAAAGCACAACGGCCTTTGGCAGGCTCTTGACGTTCTCCGGGTTCAGGGACATCATGTAAAATTCATAGAGATTCGTGATGCGGAGCTGATCCTCCACGCCCCTTTCATACCAGACGCAGGCCTTCGGCCCTGTCACCCCTCCCCTGGCAAGCAGGAGACACATCTCCTGGACAATCCTGTCGTCCGCCCTCTTCTCATAAAGCTTGTCCAATATTCGGTAAAGGGTGGGCGAGAACTCCTTGTTTTTGCCCATGAGCTCCAGAAACCTCTCCACCAGCTCCGCGTTCAGATAATCCCTTCGCACGCCGTAATACAGCACCTGCTGTTCAAACCGGTCCAGTTTCCGCAGCAGGGACGGGTTGTTGTTCAGAATCTGAAGCGCCTCTATGTACAGGACAAAACTATTGCTGCCCCGTTCAAACTGTTTCTCAATAAACTGGAGCTTCGCCACCGGCATTTTGGAAAACTCGTCGGAGAGGTATAAAAGGAGCCAGGCAATCCTCCAGGACTCCGGTTTTTCCCTGTATAACTCCTCCACCTCTGCGGAAACGCTTTCGATCAGGCCCTCCTCTCTGTTGACCAGTGTAGTCAAATACAGATAGTAGGCCCAAAGCTCCTCGCTGACCTTCCCCTTGTTCTCCATCATGGTCCGGGCGTGGTCCAGAAGCCATCCGGCCTCGTTCTGCCGCTCCTGGGTAATTAAAATCTGCGCCTTGAACAGTTTTGACGCGGGGTCATCCCCGTCCAGCGCGATCAGTTTCTCAACCAGGACGCCCGTCTCCTTCAGCCAGTTTGCCAGACCGATCCTATGCGTCCTGAAATTCTCATACTGCTTCATCAGGGCAACCACGGTCCTCTGTTTTTCCAGCACCGCCAGACTCAGGAGATGATTGGTCCCCATCTGCACGCTCACAGGGATCTCCAGATTGACAAAGGAATTGTAGAGGACAACCTTTCCCCGGTTTTTCCCCTGACAAAGGCGGGAACCGTCCACATAGAGCGGAAGCCTGGCATAATTTCCCAGGAAATCATCCTCCGTCAGGAGCGTCTTTTCCGAGTATAGGAAATCGCCGTCGCACTCCACGTTCAGCGCGGTATACCCCCAGCCATTCCTGACAATGGTGATCTCCCGGGGAAGCAGCCTGTACTCTCCCTCGGAGGAATGACCCTCCATTTGAACCTCCGGCTCCTGAACCCAGAATTCCACCGGCTGTTTCTTTCCGACATGGATCAGAAATTCTTCCATGTTCTGCTCCTGACCCGGATATACGGAAAGTCCCTGATAACTGGTGAGATACTGCGCGTCGCTCTCTTCCAGCATTTTTGAGAAATCTTTGGAATAAAAGACCTTAACGGCTTCCTGCCAATTGCTCTTCGCCAGATTTGTAAAATGAAACAGATTTTTGATGGGGCCCATGGAAGAATCAATTCTCCGCGGTTCGCAGACCACCACATACGGAAGGGAATACTCCCCCTGGCTGCTGATCACCCGGAAAGCCCCCTTCACCGTCTCGCCCTCTTCCACCGCCTCGCCGTGAAACAGATACCCGATCTCAGATACGCTGCCGGAAAACGTCCCGTTCAGACACTCCATGCGGTAATCCGTGGACAGGACACGCCCCTCCGCTACGGTTCCCCGCTGGCCCAGGATCTGAAAGCTGCCGGAAAAAGTCTCGCCCTGGGATATGGAAATCTCTATCTTCGTACAGGAAAAATCGAGAAAACCGCCCTCAAATATGTAATTTCCCGCCAGAATCTGATCCACAATCTCTCTCATGCCCTGTTTCCAGCTCCTTCTTTTGCCTTATGGATCCAAAGTGCAAGATCATTTATAGTTTATCATATTTCTCACTTTGGGGCAATGAATTTTGAGAAATCGATTCCCACATTCTTTCCATCCACCGGATCCGGAAACAAAAGAAAAGCAGCACCCTCAGGCGGGAGTGCTGCTTTTGCCGCATTGTCAGATAAAAGTATTTATTCCAGGTTCAGCCGGTTTTTCACGATGGCATGGGCCCAGATCATCAGCCCTGCCGCCGCAGCGATATCTATAATAAGAGTGCTGAGACTTTTCCCGTTGACCAGGAACCACTGACCGACGGTCCCCTGGATCTGCAAAACGCTGAGCAGTACCATGTTGCAGATCACAGTCAGCATGGACACCGCAAGGCTCACCCCGCAGTACGCCAGGATCCCCATCAGGCCCTTATTTTTCCGGGAATAATGTCCCAGTGTCAGAGAGCCAAAGAGAATGCCCATGTTTAGAAAAGGTTCCAAGAGTCCAATGGCGAGCCAGAGAAGCAGCGTGGCCCTGGAAGACGGTTCCTCTAGAATGCTCGACATCGCCTGCCAGAAAATGTCCCAGGCTTCCCCGAAACTCACCGGCGCAACCCCCAGGATCGCCGCCAGCACCAGGATCAATGTAAAGACGAGCAGCAGGAAATTGACGATCAGCATCCAGCAGCCGGCGGTGATCGTCTTGGAGATCAGAAGACGGCTGGGTCTCACGGGCAGCGTGTGGGTCAGGTATCCCTCACCCGAAAACATGCTGCGGTAATACCGGACTCCCAGAAAGATCATCTGCCCGAACCTTACGCCCACCAGCACAAGGATATAGGTCAGGGCCCCGCCTATGCTCAGGAGGATCCCCAGACTGTTCGCCATCAAGCTGGACATCGCCCCCGACCCCATGCTGCCATATATCATCTCCCGCCACAGGGGCGTCTGAAAATAGACCACGCCCAGAAGGGTAACCCCCGCGGAGATGGCCACCAGCAGGAGATTCATCCAGCTTACGGCCTTCCACTCATATTTGAACAGTTTTCCTAACATGCGAACACCTCCCTAAAGTATGCGTCCACGGATTTCCCGTGCTTTTCCCGGATATTGTCCACGGAAGTGTATAAGACCAGCTTTCCCCTCCGCATAAAGATCACCTCGTCCAGGACCTGCTCGATATCGCTGATCAGGTGCGTGGAGATCAGGACCGTGGCCTCCGGGTTATAATTGTTGATGATCGTCCTGAGGATATAATCCCTGGCGGCCGGATCCACCCCGGCGATGGGTTCGTCCAGAATGTACATATCCGCTTTCCGGCTCATCACCAGGATCAGCTGCACCTTCTCCTTATTTCCCTTGGAAAGGGTCTTCAGTTTCACATTGGTGTCGATCCCCAGATTTTTCAGCATCTCCTCCGCGCTCTCCTTGGAGAAATCGCTGTAAAAATCCTGAAAGTAATTCAGGATCCCCTGGATGGTCTCTCCGCCGGACAGGTAGGTCCGATCCGGAAGATAGGCAACCCGGGCCTTCGTCTGCGGTCCGATATTCTCCCCGCAGATCCGGATCTCCCCGGCGTCCGGCTTCAAAAGGCCGGTTATCATCTTGATCAGCGTGGTCTTCCCGCTGCCGTTTGGCCCTAGGAGCCCGATGATCTTCCCCCTCGGCAGCGTGATGGAAATATTGTCCACCGCATGGTTTCTCACGTCATAGGCTTTTGAAAGCCCCTGGATCTCCAGCAAATCACTCATGTCTCTCCCTCCTCACTGTATTCTCTCACAATAGGCGTTTGCGAAACGCCACAAGCCGCAAAAATACGGCATTTCTTGTTACTCAAAAACAAATAACTCCTCACC
>CANQEV010000028.1 GCA_947595925.1 uncultured Acetatifactor sp.
GGGAACGGAGCATATATACAAGGAAAATGGAGCCAGAAACAGGCTCCATTTCGCATTTGTAAGTGGCAAACTCGGGTGTTATCACATACCCGTAAAAAATGCAAGCTTTATTTTTAAACTATGCAGTCAATATCTTCTCAACCAGCCTGGACGCGCCGCAACCGTCTATCATCCCCTGCATGTTGGCTGAAATTTCTTTTCGAAGGATAAAATCGTCCGCAAGCCTGTCTATTCCTTCCATCATTTTCACTTCATAATCGCGGAGGTTCCTGATATCTCCGATATTTTTCATCAGCTTCATTTTCTGGAACGCCTCCGCGCCCATCTTCTGATTGTCCGCGCAAACATACGTTATAGTGGGTACCCCGCATGCGCAGAGTTCATATAACGTGCTGCCGGCCGCCGAAACTGCGATATCGCTTTCCATCAGCAGAGCCTTCATATCCCCGACATTCCTGTGCACTATGATTCGGTCGCTCTTCCCTGCCAGAGAGCATATTTCTTCCGCATCCCCGTTCATGGCCCCTACTAAAAAGTGATAATCATATTTTATCTCCTTCTCCAGCAGAGTCCGAATGATTTTTATGGCAATATGGCATGGGTCCGCACCCCCAGTCGAAACCATCACCCTGGAAACCCTTTCCGGCTGAATATGCGCTCCCACATGATGAAATTCCTCCCGCAGGGGGGCATATTTTATTCCCAGGCACAGAAGCGGAACCTTTACGCTGCCGTGCTCATACAATTTTTCATACCCCATATACGGGCCATACGCGTTATAATTCACCAGCGCCCTGCACGGATAAGGAAACGCCCCAAGATCGTCTATATAGACCAGTCTGCAGATTTCGTTCAAAAAGTTCATATATTTTTCTGTGACAAAGTAGGTGTCAAGAATCACAAAATCCGGACAAAGCCTCTGGAGCAGAGATCGCATCATTTCTGTCTCTTCCTCCAGACAGTCATACCTTGTGCCAAGAGTAATCGTTTCAAAGCCCCGCGAGGCAATCAGCTCTTTCGGCTCGTCATCCGCGATCACAAAGATACAGTTTTCGCCGGAATTTCGGAAAGCATCCGCAATAGACAGACACCTCATGATATGACCTGAACCTACGATACTGTTTCCATCCGCTCTGAATAGGATCATATTTGCACCCTCACAGCCACCGTTATATCCTGCGGCCGCCGTCTTTCATCCCCAAACCTGTCAAATCAACCAGGCAGGAGCATCCCAGTCATACCGACTTCGCAACCCGCTCCTTATATGCCGCAACAACATCCTGGACTGTATCCGACCAGGAAAAACTGATCATGGACTGTAGCTCTTTCAAATCTGCCTGGGAATGATAGCTTCCCTTTTCTTTGGGCTCATATTCCACATAAGATTGATTGATCAGATCTTCCCAATGGCTCTTAAACAACGCAACGATCTCTTCATTCAGTTTTTTATATGAGGTTTCCAAGGTTTCCACAGCCGGATCAAACTCCAGCCTCTTTTGGAACAAAATTTTTCCCTTATCCAAGTTGCGGTCTATCTTATGAATCGTCACCCCCTTCGGGGTATCATCCAGAAAACTCCAAAGATTGGGACTGGATCCTCGATTCCAAGGCAGATAAGAAACATGCATGTTAATTATGTTTCCATGCATATAATCAATGATTTCCTGTTTTATGATATGACTATAATTATAGCTGATTACAATGTCCGGCGAAAATCTCTGTATATCCTCCAAACGCAGCGGTTCGCCATACAAATCCGCATCCGCCCTTTCACAGATCCATTCATACAGCGGCAGAGCATTGCCATTGTTCGTCAAAAACAACACTTTGACCCTGTTTCCTTTTTTACCTGCCAACGCAGTCCCTTCATTTCCGGAGAAATTCTGACAGGATTCCTTTTCCATATTTGAGACTTCTTTCATTTCATAATCTCCCTATCATATCCATCCGCATCGGTTCCCCGCGTTTGATATCCCTGAGAGCGCACTGGCCCAAGATATCTTCATAATATTTCGGAGCCATTCCGTATCCGGGCCGGATCACCCTGACATTTTCGGCGTTGATCGTCTCCCCTTTTTTGATATCTTTCACCGCAAAGATCGACCTCTTAAATACAATATTGGACTTCTCCTGCTGCGTCACGCCGTAAGACACCCTTCCAATCGCCTTTTCCGCCTGCCGGATATCCTTTACCATCTGCTGGAATTCCGCGGGTTCCATGGAAAAAGTACAGTCCGGATTTTTGATCTTTCTGCTGAGGCAGAAATGTTTTTCTATGATCTTTGCTCCAAGCGCAACCGCTGTAACGGCGCCTACCGACCCCATGGAATGATCCGACAGTCCGACAGGCACTCCGAAAACCTCACCCATATTTCTCATGGTTGCAAGGTTCATTTCATCCGTGATCGCTGGATAGGCGCTAGCGCACCGCAGAAGGGCGATCCGATTATTTCCCATGCTTCGGATGGCGCTGACAGCCTCGTCTATCTCCGCCAGGGTAGACATTCCGGTTGACATGATGATGGGTTTTCCTTTGGAGGCAACATACTTCAGCAGGGGAATATCCCCGATTTCAAACGAAGCGATCTTATAAAACTCAACGCCCAGATCTTCCAGAAAATCCACGGAAGTCCGATCAAAGGGAGTCGAAAAGAAATCAATCCCCACTCTCTCCGCCTCTCTCTTCAATTCCGCCTGCCACTCCCAGGGAGTATATGCCTTTTCATAAAGATGGTACAAATTTTCCCCCTCCCAGGTGCCATCTCCTATCTGGAAATATTCATTGTCACAGTCGATCGTCATCGTATCCGGCGTGTAGGTTTGAATCTTGATACAATCCGCACCGGACTCCTTCGCCGCATGAACGATCTCCTTTGCACGCTCCAGGCTTCCCGCGTGATTCCCGGACATCTCCGCAATAATATACGCCTGATCCAGTTTATTAATATCAAACTTCATAGTCCGCCTAACCCCTTCCGTATTGATCATTTCATCCGTCCTGATTTTCATCAATCACTTCATCTGTCCTGATTTTCCTCGGCAAAGCCAGAAAACTTTTTTAGCCCCCGTATAAAGTCCCATTTTCTCCTGCATTTTCAGAGAGGCAATATTATTCTCCCTGATATGCGCGTAGGGAATCCCGCCTCTCTCCAGCGCCTTGTTTACGAGATAAGAAGCCAGGGAAGACCCCAGTTTCAGCCGCCGGAACTTCGGATCCACATACAGGATTCCCAGGCTGCCGTCATCATGCATTCCCGCGAACCCGGCGATCTCGCCATCCACATAAGCGGCGAAAAGCTCCCCTTTTTGAATCCTCTGCCTTAAATAGTTCTCGTCCCCGTTTTCATAATTTTCGACCGCATAAGGAAGCGCCTCCATAGGGAACCTGCGGATATCCTTATGCGCTACGGGAAGGCTGACGCGCTGCGTGTAAACCGACTGATAACAGGAAGCGTGAACCTCCATCCCGTATTCTTTTGTCAAGATCTCATTCAGAGGCTCAAAATTGTGCAGAATCAAGTGCCAGTCTTCCGGAAGATGCGCCAGCAGCTCCCTCCCTGCCTCTGTGGAATCACAGCATAGTTCAATGACGCCGGCCCCGGGATTGGAAGCAATGACCTGATCCCCTGCCGTGTAAAGGATCTCCGCCACACCGCGCTGCAGATTATCTATCATATAGGCATTTTCTTTTTTGTGACCAAGAAGGATTTCCGCAATTTCCTGCCTTGCGGCATATTTTTCATACAGATCCGGGCGAAACTCCCTGGTCCGTTCTTTTGCCCTCTCCAGTCTCCAGTTCCGGATCCTCTTGTGATCTCCGGACAGAAGTTCCTCAGGAACCCTTCTGCCATGCCATTCCTCCGGCCGGGAATACTGCGGATACTCCAGGAGATCGTTGTCAAAACTCTCCGTTTCCGCCGATTCTTCGTTGTTGAGGACGCCCGGGATCAGCCGGGAAACCGCGTCGATCATTACCATCGCCGGGAGTTCCCCTCCGGTCAAAACATAATCTCCGATAGAGACCCGGTCCGTCACGACCTCTTCCAGGACCCTCTCATCAATCCCCTCGTAATGACCGCATAGCAATATCAATTCCTCTTCTTCGGAAAGCTCCTGCGCCAGACTCTGGGTAAAAGGTTTCCCCTGGGGCGTGACATACACGGTTCTCACAGGTTTTTTCACGCCTTCCGCATCCTGCAGCGACCGCCAGGCGTCAAAAACCGGCTGGGCCTGCATCAGCATGCCGGCACCGCCGCCGTATGGATAGTCGTCCACCTTGCCATGCCTGTCCTGCGTGAACTGCCGGATATCCACCGGATGGACCTCTATCAATCCATTCGCCATCGCTCTCTTCAAAATACTGTTGTCACAGCCATTCCGGATCATCTCCGGGAAAAGCGTCAATACATGGAATACCATCTCACAAAAGCCCCTCCAGGATATGAACTTTCATAAATCCCTCCTCCACCTGCACATCCAGGATACACTCCCTGATAGCTGGAAGAAGAAGTTCTTCGCCGTCCGTCATCCTGATCACATAGACGTCATTTGCGCCGGTGACCATCACATCCTGCAGAATACCGATCTCCTGATCCTTCTCGTCAACCACCCGCATACCGATCAGGTCCGCGATAAAGTACTCGTCCTTCTGCAGGTGCACTGCGTTCTCCCTCGGCACATAAAGACTGCACTGACGCAGCTTTTCCACATCGTCCCTATTGTCAAAGCCCTTCAGCTTCAGGATCACCATCTGCTTTGAAAACTTCACGTGTTCGATTTCCACCTGACGCTCTTCTTTTCCAAGCGCCAGCGTCACTTCCTTCAAACGCTTAAACCTCTTGGGATCATCCGTGGTGGGGTAAACCTTTACCTCACCCATCACCCCATGCGGCGACGTGATCACACCGACCTGAAACCTGGTCTCCAAAAAAATCCCTCCCAAAATATCCTTCTGAGTATCCTTCTGAGCCGCCCGTTGCCCGCTGTCTGTTCCAGCAGTCAAAGGGACTGTCACAGCAAGATTTTTCTTGGCGCGACAGCCCCTTTATTTCTGGTCACCTTACAATCAGACAATCTCCACATCCACTCTTGTGTTATCCTTGAATGACGCCGCCTTTACAAGGGCCCTGATCGCCTTGGCGATCCTCCCCTGCTTTCCAATCACCTTGCCCATATCGGAGGCAGCCACATGAAGCTCTATCACAATGTTTCTGCCGTCAACCTTTTCGGTCACGACTACCTCATCCGGATTATCAACGAGCGCCTTTGCAACTACTTCTACCAATTCCTTCATAATCCACCTCCAAACAGACGAATTATTTCTCGATCCCGGCTGCCTTGAACAGTTTTCCTACAACCTCAGTGGGCTGGGCGCCGTTTGCAAGCCACTTCTTTGCAAGTTCCTCATTGATCTTGAAAGTGCTGGGATCGGTGGAAGGATCATAGGTACCGATCTCTTCAATGAATCTGCCGTCTCTGGGAGAACGGGAATCCGCTACCACAATCCTGTAAAAAGGAGCCTTCTTCTGTCCCATTCTTCTCAATCTGATCTTAACTGCCATTTCTTTTTTCCTCCATTAAACTATAAAATTGATTTGTATCTACTCAAAAATCCCAAAGGCATATCCCCGGGGATTTTTTCGCCTATAAAGATAAAACTCAAAAAGGGAAACGCCCGCCCCGCATCCCGGGGAATCCTCCAAAACCGCCGTGCCGCTTTCCGCCGCCAAACTGCTTCATCATCTTCTGGCTCTGCTCAAACTGCTTGACAAAGCGGTTCACCATGGCGATATCCACGCCGGCCCCCTTCGCGATGCGGTTTTTCCTCTGGGGATTCAGAATCTTCGGGTTCCGCCGCTCCTGCACCGTCATGGAGAGAACGATGGCCTCCATCTGCTTCATCTGCTTTTCATCCACCATGGATTCCAGATCGCTGGCCTTGATCCCCATCCCGGGAAGCATCCCCAGAATACTGCCGAGGCCGCCCATTTTCCGCATCTGCTTCATGCTCTCCAGGTAATCTTCGAAGTCGAATTTCCCCTTCTTCATGTGGTCCGCCATCTGACGGCCCTTTTCCTCATCTATGTCGATGGCTTCCTGGGCCTTCTCGATGAGGGACAAGACGTCCCCCATCCCCAGGATCCTGTTTGCCATCCTGTCGGGATAGAACTGCTCCAGATCCGTCAGTTTCTCTCCCATGCTGACATAGAAAATCGGTTTCCCGGTAACGGCCTTGATAGAGAGAGCCGCGCCGCCCCTGGTATCTCCGTCCATCTTCGAGAGGATCACGCCGTCGATGCCGACCTTCCGATCAAATTCGCCGGCCACGTTGACAGCGTCCTGACCGGTCATGGCGTCCACCACCAAAAGCGTCTGGTGCACGGTAACCTTCTCCTTGATCTCCTGCAGCTCCGCCATCATCTCCTCATCCACATGAAGACGGCCCGCAGTATCCAGAATCACCACGTTATAACTGTCTTTCTCCGCGCGCGCGACCGCCTGTCTTGCGATCTCCACAGGCTTTACGTCCGTCCCCAGGTCAAACACGTCGACGCCCAGCTTCTCGCCGTTTACATGGAGCTGTTCCACCGCCGCGGGCCGATAGACGTCACAGGCCGCCAGAAGACACTTCTTCCCTTTCTGACGGAACTTCCCGGCCAGCTTCGCCGTCGCCGTAGTCTTACCGGCACCCTGCAGACCTGCCATCATGATGACAGTGACGGACTTTCCGGGCTGAAACGCCACTTCCGTGGTTTCACTTCCCATTAAGGTGATCATCTCTTCATTGACGATCTTGATCACCATCTGTCCGGGATTCAGACCGTTCATCACGTCCTGGCCGATGGCCCTCTCCTCTACAGCTTTCACAAACTGCTTGACCACCTTAAAGTTCACATCCGCCTCCAGGAGGGCCATCTTGACCTCTTTCAAGGCAGTCTTCACATCTTCCTCGGTCAGCCTGCCCTTCCCCCGGAGATTCTTAAATACATTCTGAAGTTTTTCCGTTAAACTCTCAAACGCCACGGACGACTACTCCTTCCAGACTGTTTTTCTGCGGACCAGGCATAACCATATGCCGTCCATCCTTGCAGGGACCCGATTTCAAAGGATATCCTTCAGTTCCTCGGCAAGCTGTCTGATCTGCGCCAGATATACCGAATTCTGATCCTCCGGCATCTGACAGGTCAGCCTCTCGATCTCCCGGATCTTTTCCTTTGCCTTTGTAAACCTTTCCACAAGATGAAGCCGCGCCTCATATTCCATCAGTATCTTGTCGCATCTGCGGATCAGATCATGCACGCCCTGACGGCTGATCCCCTCTTCCTGCGCGATCTCCCCCAGGGACATATCATTATATACCGCTTCTTCATAAACTTGCCTCTGATGCTCCGTCAAAAGTTCCCCGTAAAAATCATAGAGAAGCGCCTGCTCATAAATCTTTTCCATCTTCCACTCCAAAGACAAAAAACACAAGGCATCTCGCGACACCTTGTGTATCATACAACATTATGGCAGGGCTGTCAAGTAATTTTTCTTTACAGCTTGTTTCCTTGCGTTAAGTTACTATTTTCTTGACAGTTCATCTTCTTGAAAGCCCGGTTTCCCACAAACATTTTTAACCGCCTTTTCGTCCGCGCAACCTCCCAATACAGGATTTCAAAAAGGAGCTGTTTTAGAATCTGTTTTAGAATCTTCCTGTTTCAAACAGACTGCCCCAAAAAACGAGAGGCGTTCAACTGGATTTACTACGCGTTGAACGCCTCTCGTCCTTGTATTTTATTTGATTCCCGGTCCCGGTTTCTGTCCTAGGAAAAAGCGCGCAAAAGTCCAGGGGTGAAAAAATGGTAAATCTGACTGATGCAGTTCACTATTTATGCCGGGGTAAACCAGGGCAGGGCATCTAGACTGATCTCCCTCTTTCAATCAAAGGTTATGAGGGCATACAGGGTACTTATTTACTTCGGTCAGCACTTTGCTTTTTGAGTGATTACATTTCACACACATAACCGCATCGTAATACCAAACTTCGCATCTGTTGGTATCGGTGTAGCGGTAATGTTCTACCACTTTGCAGTCTTCATAGTGATGAAATATGCATAAAGCATTCGTAGAGTCTCCTGTCTCCAAAGGATGCACATTTCCTTCTTCATCAATGTATTCCATCTCGTACAGGATCGGATAATCCTTCACCGATGCATTTTCATCCTTTGCAGTATAACCGAACGCAGTCACCTCTACCTCTCCAGCCGATGCTTCCTGGTCCCACGCGCCGGCCTTTTCCTCGTCCATATCCCATCTTTTCACCTCATCATACGCTAACGCCGTGAAAGAGGTCGTTCCCAGCACAAGCGCCATCAGTAACGCCGTCAAATACTTGCTCAATTTCTTTTTCTGATCGTTCTTCATAACCCAATTTATCCTTTCACGCAATCTTTTATAAGATTCCGCTTCTCCAAACAATACAAGAAGCCCTGAATCCTCCCTATCTCTCCCTGAATTTTTCAGCAGGAGGTTCGCATATACTTTTCTTTCCTCCAGGTCCCGGCCGGAAGTCACCCGTTCATCACAGTACAGTTCCTGCATCTTCTCTAATTCCCTGAGCAGCAAATACGAAAATGGATTGTAAAAATGAATGCATCTCACCAGAATGGCGCACCACTTCCAAAAGATATCATGCCCTTTGATGTGATACAATTCGTGACTCAGGAGCATTTTTCTCTCGGTGTCATCTTTCGGATCCTTAAAGAAGATGATGGGATGAATAAAACCGATGGTCGAGATCTGGGAGGCGGACCCGCAAAGGCAGACGCTGACCTTCTTACGGATCTTCATCTCTTTCTGTAATTCCGCAAGGTCCGGCGTCACGCTGACGCCGCTGAAGCGGATCGCCCTTTGAACAGGGCGCTTCTTCATACAATCCCGAACAACGGATACCACTAAACACAGGAGGACCAAAAAGAGATAACTGCCAATCAGGATCATCTTACCCTGCATTCCAAGGCTGAGATTAATTTTCTCCTCCATTTCCAGAAACATGGGTGTCCTGGGAGTCACACAAACATGCATGTCCGAATCCCTGCTCAAAAACAGTTTCAAATCCCACCACAATCCACGGTATGCCTCTCCCACCACCATCAGAGGAACCAGAAAGCACACTACATTTACCTGCAGGATTCTGTAAAGAAACTTCTTAGTCAGGCGTTCTTCCAGAAAGTGCTTGACCAGGAAATACGATATCATCAACACAGATCCTGTCAAATTTATCGTTAGTATCGTGTTCATACAAGTTCTTGTCCTAACTTAATTTTCTTTCTGTGCATCGATATATTCGGCGATCATCTTCTGAAGATCTTTGGCCTGTTCCACAGAGAGATTCTTTTCCGCGAACGCCGCAAAAAGTTTATGCTTTTTCCCCTTGAAGAAATTGTCGGCCGCTTCTTCCATGATCTGGACGCCAAAGCCTTCCTGGTCATACACAGCCCAAACTTTTCTCTTCTCCCTCTTCACAAAGCCGCGCTCTTCCAGCCGAAGCAAAAGGGTATTTAATGTCTGCCTGCCCCAGTCCTTCCCCTCCTTGTTAAACATGGCGAGAAGTTCGGTCTGTTTGATGGGTTCGGTTTGCTGCCACAGTTTTTCCATGATCTCCGCTTCCGTGGGTGACAAATGATATTTTTCTTTCACAGTTTCCTCCTTTTCCATTTTTGCCATGCCGTCAATTCCTCTTCTCTCTTTTTCTTTTTTCCCTTGTACCTCCCCTATGGCATATTTTTTTGAGCTTGCCATAGTGCTATTTGAACAATTTAGCGTCTTCGTTTTCAATAATATTTTAGCACTATTACTATAGGATGTCAATTTTTTCTTCGATAAACTTGCCAAAATTTTACTTTACATTCCGTTTTTTCTATGTTATCATCAAGTCATCTTATCTGCGGGCCCTGGAGGTCGTCAGGTTTGCGGCATTCGCCGCATTTTCCCAAACATTTTTTAGGCATCCCATTATGTACCGCCTAGGGAGAATTGTCTCAGAAAGGAGCAATATTTATGAAGAAAAACAACTTACAGCAGTACTTTCCCATGATCCGCACACGCGGCGAAATTTTACAGGAGGTCAGCGCCAGTCCTACCTTAAAGAGTCAGTTCGATGCCCTGAAACCGGAGCGCCAGCAGGAGTTCCTGGATTTCTGCAGCGGCGTGAAAGGCGTCCGTATCCTATACGACGCTTTCTTTAAGGCGATCATGGATCCCGACAGGGACCCCTCCCGGCTGAGCAAGTTCCTCTCGCTTCTCCTGAAACGGGAGGTCACCGTCGTATCCGTCCTTTCTAACGAAAGTCAGATCATGCCGGATACCCTGATCGTCATGGACATCATCGTCCGGCTGGAGGACGGCAGCATAACCACCGTGGAGGTTCAGCGCTACGGCTACGCCTTTCCCGGCCAGCGGGCCGCCTGCTACTCCGCCGACATGCTGCTGAGGCAGTACAAGCAGAAGCACGATCAGGCTGCCGTCGGTGGACAGCGCATGAACTACCGGAGCCTTCGCCCCGTCTATACGATTGTCCTGTACGAATCCAGCCCCTCGGAATTCCACGCCTTTCCCAAGGATTATGTCCACCGCTTTCATCAGACTTCCAATACAGGGTTAGAGATGGATCTCCTGGAGGAATATATTTTCATTCCCCTTGACATCCTGAAGAAAATCGTCCACAATAATAAAGAAATCGGAAACCCGTTGGAGGCATGGCTGGCATTTTTCTGCATGGATGAACCGGGGTGGATCCTGAAACTGTCGGAGAACTATCCGCTGTTCCGGGAGATGTACGGGGAGATCTATGAGATGTGCCGGAACCTGGAAGGAGTAATGCAGATGTATTCCAAGGAGCTTCAGGAGTTGGACAGCAACACGGTGCAGTACATGATCGACGAAATGCAGGAGACGATTAACCAGAAGGATGCGCAGCTCGCAGAGCAGGCAGCACTGCTCGGCAAAAATGCCGAAACAATCGAGGAGCAGGCGACCCAGCTCAGCCAGAAAGACAGCCTGATTGCGGAATTACAGAGTCAGATCCTGGAGATGAAAAAACATCTGTCTAATTAAAGCATATCAACCTGGCTTTATCACTGGAATTGCATCTTCTGATTTTAGGTCACTATTCGGAAATAGTACTCGATTCCGGGGCCTTCCTGAGAGACAAAGGTTCCATACATGGCGATATTGCAGCACATCGTCTTTCGGCGCACCGGAAAAATCAGTTCATATCCCCTGCTGGAATGCAGGGCCGGCATCTCGTTGGACTCTTCTCCATAGGAAATATAGAGTGCGGATTGTTTCAGCGGGACGGGCGGTTTGTTGTCCGGGGTCCTCGCAAAAAGTTCTTCTTTTTTCTCCCAGTTAAAAAAGCATCGACTCTCTTTCTCTTCCACCTGTCTCGGCTCTTTTTCCCTCTCCGAGAGGATAACGACTCCTTTGGCGCTGCAGAATTGTACCGCGCCTGATTTCTTGTCCACCCGGATCTGCATTTTTTCCGTGCTGATTTCCACATGGTCCCTGACATCTTTATATCGGAACGGTGCGGTTTTTCCAGCAAACTGTCCCTCTATGGGTTTCCATCCGCCCCCGCCCCCTTTTTGAAAGCACACCCGGGCGAGATCCTTTTCCAGGATCTCGATCCGCAGTTTTCCGTAACTGCTGACGATTTCCACGCTGTTTTTTCCCTGCATGCACAATTTTACCGCGCAGTCGATCCTGGAATGTCCCTGGACCCGCAGTTCGCTCTGCTCCGGCATGCTGCCAAACTCCCTGCTTTTTCTGGCTTCTCTCCGCTCCAGCTCCCTTTCCTTCGGCTTTGCACTCTCTTCCAGCTGCCTTTCATAATAACTGGGCAGTTTATAGGACGATTGGACACCTGACTGGGGTCCAACTTTATTTACTTCATATTTTCCCATCTTAAAAGTGGTATATCTTTCCCGTTCCCCTGTTGCGGTGGAGGAATTTCCTGTGGCAGGACCGCCCTGGCTCTTTTGGTTTACCGCGATCCTTCTTGGGCCGATCGCGTTCCGCTCCTCCATCTCCTTTGCACCCCTTTCGGCCCGCTCCCTGGCGATCTCCGCATGGGTTCTTTCCTCTTTTGGAAGCAGGGGTTTTCTGGTCGGTTTCGGCGCTTCCAAAACAGCGTGTTTTTTCTTTTCCTCCTCTTCCACGGGTTTGGCGATCAGCTCCGTAAGCTGTCCCTGATAGAGGACCGTCAGTTCATGGAGGGCTCTGGTCGCGGCCACATACAGGCGCTTTACCTGTCCGTCCTCCGGCGGATAATTTTCCTGGGAGGCGTCATAGATCAATACAGCGTCAAACTCAAGGCCTTTTGTGTACTCCAGCGGGAGTACCAGCACGCCGTTTCCAAACTCCGTCCTTTCCCCCTTGTTCGGCAGCAATCCGATCTTCTTTTCTGTCAAAGTGCCGCTGACATGATCTGCCTGTTCCTGATCTTTGCAGATCACGGCTATCGTTTCCAGCCCTTTTTTCTGCCAGCCCCGGATGGTCTCGGCCGCAGTCTCCAACAATTCCTCTTCGTCGGCGCACCCCCGGGTAAGAACGGGTGAGCCGTGCCGGACGATGGGCTGCACCGGATAGACCTGAAAGGTTCCGTGGTGCAGGATCTCCGTGGCGTACTCCGAAATCTCCACCGTATTTCGGTAACTTTTCCGGAGCAGGCCAAAGTAGTCAAATTCTCCCGGGAGCATCAGTTTTCTCAGTTCCTGCCAGTCGTTTAAGCCGTAATCCAGGAAAATATTCTGGGACACGTCCCCCATAATGGTATAGGTACAGGTGCTGAGACAATATTTTAGCGAAGCGTAGACCATCATGCCGAAGTCCTGGGCCTCGTCGATCACCACATGTCCTGCCTCCCGAATGATCTCCGTCTCCTTGATCCTTTTATAGAGGTATGCCAGCGCCGCGAGGTCGTACACGTCAAAGCTGCTCTCCGGCCTGCGGATCTCTTTCCCGTTTTCCGCCTGTCTTTTCAGAAACGCGTCATATAGGTCATAGATGGATCCCTTCCACTCTCTCCGCCCGAAGCAGGTCCCATAAAACCGCTTCAGCTGTTTCTTTTCCTCGGAGGTGTAGGAATAGTATTTTCCGGAGATCTCGTTCTCCAGTTTTGCCTCCAGCCTCTCCGTGAGCATGGTAATCTTGTCCGCCCGGGACAGGCGTTCAAACTGGTCAAGGAGCCGCTCCACGGTATCTCCGCTGAGAAGCCGCACATGATTCTTTTCTATGCAGACGTCCCCCCGGGGGATCAGGCTCCGCTCATATTCCCTGCAGAACGCCTCCAGATCCTGAAACCACCCGAGGGTTCCTTTTACCGGTTCTGTCACGCCCTTTACCACCGGCTTCAAACTGTATTTCTTTTTGTCCCAGTCCTCATACAGGAGCCGGACAAAGAGCTGTTCCATGGTCATCTGGACGACGCCGTTTACATTCAATTCCGGCAGTACGCCGGTGATATAATTCAGAAGAACCTGATTGCTGCCGACGACATAGAAATCCTCCGGCTTAAATTCCAGGTCGTAATTGTATAGAATGTAGGAGATCCGATGCATGGCAACGGTAGTCTTTCCTGAACCTGCGGCCCCCTGAACGATCATGTTGTGCTGGGGTTTCTTTCGGATCACTTCATTCTGCTCCTGCTGGATCGTGGCGATGATCTCCCCCAGAACGGCGCGTTTGTTTTTTGCCAGGTATTTCGTCAACAGTTCATCGTTTGCCACCACGTCGGAGTCATAGAAATCCTTCAGACGGTCTTCCTCAATCTCATATGTGCGCTTCCGCTTCAAGTCGATCTCATATTTTCCTTCCCCTTTCACGGAGTAGGCGGTTTTTCCTAGGGAACTGTCATAATAGACGCTGGAGATGGGGGCCCGCCAGTCAATGACTTCCGGATGGGCGGGGTCTTTTGCGATTACAGACCTGCCGATATAATAACACTCCTCCTTCCCCAGGGACATGTCCCAAAAGTCGATCCTGCCGAAATAGGGTTTCTTGCGCGCCAGAGCAGCCCGCTGAAGCGTCTGACGCGCTTCACGGAATCTGGCGTCCGTATTGTGCCAGAGCGCCTGCTGTTCCTTGTCGCTCTCGTTGAACTCCTGCTGCATGGCATGCAGCTCTGCTTCCAGGCCTCTGACATCCTGCTTCGCGTCCTCTAAGTTTTTTTCCGCGGTCGTGATGACCTCATGGAGAAACTGTTCTTCTTCCTCCCTGGAAATCCCCGGTAACTTTGCCATACTTCCTCCAAATGTATCTATTTTTTATTTGTAAAGCCGCGCTGACGCGCTTTCCGCAGCTTCGCGGCTCTCTTTGCTCTATTATAACTATTCAAGGAAAAAAATACTAGACTTTATCTTTGAGATATGTTAAGATACATATTGAATTTTGGCTTTCTTTCTGAGCCGTTCCGGCAAGGTATCTCCACATTTTTAGAAAACATACATATCTATCTGATTCTGTTTCCTGTTTCTGTTTTCCTGTTTCTGTTTTCCTGTTTCTTTTTCCCTGTTTCTTTTTCCCTGTTTTTCTATTTTCTGTTTTTCTATTTTCTGTTTTTCTATTTTCTGTTTTTCTATTTTCCTTTTTTCCTGTTTCTTCCTGTTCGTTTTTTCTTTCCTATCGGAAAAATTCATGTCCGCCGTGTTGAAATAGAAACGTCAATTTTTCATCAAACCATTTCAAGTTCTTGGGATCCGCATATTTTCTTGCCACAAAATAGAGAGCTCCATCCGAGATGTCTTCTCCTGCCAGCGCTCTCTCTACCGCGGCCACCGTTTCCTCGCTGACTGTAACGCGGTAATAGCTGCCGTTGCTCACAGGGGAAAACTGTGTCACGCCGTTATCCTTCTGGAAGACTACGTCCGGGATATTGTCGGGAAACATCTCGTCCCTCACCCGGTTCAGGACGACGTTTGCCACGAGAAGCCTGCCATCTGCATCTTCCCCTCCTGCCTCGGCCTCCACAATGCGCTGCAGGACTTCGATATCGGACTGGGAAAAGTCCTGGTTGTCCAAACCGGCTGATGTCTGCAGAATCTCCGTGGTATCCGACATCGGATTGCTCAGGAGAAAATAGTCCACCACTCTCCTGCCCGAGGAAGAATACTCCGCGACGCCCATCTGCTCGACCTGCCCCAGGACAACCGAATCCCCTCCCCTCGTATCTTTTGCCTGCGCTGTTCCCATAAGGCACAGCATTCCTCCAAAAAGCGCCAGATACACGCAGATCAGCGACCCCAGGGCTTTTTTATACATCCTTGATTCCTCCGTTTCTCGTACAAGCTCTATCATATATGTATGAGCGGTATCTCAGATTTATTCTTAAAGCGGGTGATTTTTTCAGCGACAGTGCCGGACTATGGTAAATGATTTCATCCCCGGCATCGGAAGAAGGCGAAACTCCATAGAAACCGCCGACCGCCGCAAAGACATGAAAATAAGACTGGTCTTCAAGCCTGACATCCTGTATAATAGATTTACAACAGTTTTGACAGGCGTTCTCCCGGTTTTCGGAGAGAAAACCTGTTTCGTCCAGGCGCGTTTTGCCCCGCCTTGGGGCTAAAAAACAGCGCCGTCCGTACAAACTGCAAAAGACCTTCCGAAGGAAAGGAAAGGGGGCGTTCCTCCATGTCTGTGTCAAAGCCGAAGAAAGGCGTTTTTCAGGCGAAAAAAAAGGACGGCACGGTTTATTACCGCGCCTCATTGACGTATCGCAGGAAACATATCAGCCTGGGGAGCTTTTCCGACCCGGAGCAGGCCCACCGGGCGTACCTGGAGGGGACGCTGCTGTTGTCCGATCCCCGGTCCAACCTTCTGTCCTATTCCCAGCGGAGCCAGCTTCCCTTTGAAAAATGGGTGGTTCTGTTAAATTTCCGTGACAACGGCCTGTATTTCGGCACCCCCATCTATCTCGGACGGAAAATGTTTTCCTATTATCTCTCTCCCACCCAGGTTCTGAAATTTGACCTGGACGATCTCTTTTATTTTTCTTCCCACAAGATCATGTGCCGTGGGAACCATTATTTTGTGGCCGACTACGGCATGCAGCTCAGCGTTGCCGCCCGCTACGGGATCATGAGCTATGCCGTTCCCGGCCGGGATTACCGTTTTCGCAACGGGGATCCCCTGGACTTTCGGCGGGACAATCTGGAGATCCTGAACGCCTACCGGGGCGTGAGCCTGGAGACAAAAAAAGGGCGGCGCCTTTACGCCGCCCGGATCCACATCCGCGGAAACTATGTCATCGGCCGCTACGGAACCTCCCTGGAGGCCGCCATCGCCTACAACAAAGCAATCGATATCCTGAAAAAGAACGGCCTGAAGAAAGACTTTCAACCCAATTACATTGAAGATCTTTCTCCGGCCGGTTACGCTGAGATTTATTCTCAGGTTAAGGTTTCCCCTAAGATCATGGAGTATCAACCTTAAAAAACTTCCCTGCCTTAGAAACAACCATGCAGTAATTTTTATTTTTCAGAATAATCGATAAAGCTGATATCCAGGTTCGCGTATCCGGAGATCCCGTCCACGGAGCCGGTGACGCTGTACTGCCACATGGAAAACTTATAGGGGTAGTCCGGCACGTCCTGGATCTGGTTCAGCCAGATATCGTAATCCGTGAGCTTTGAGAGATCCACCTGTTTCAAGAGCCATTCCTTGTCCCCGCAGAGCATGGGCAGGTATCCCGCTCCCTGGACCGCATCCAGGAAAGTCTTCGCAATATCCGTCTTCTCCGCCCGGGACAATTTATCGATCCGGGAGGTATCTCCCGAAATACCATCCATATAGAAGGCCACGGGATAGGTGACATTGTAATCCTTGATGGAGTCCAGCACCAGGTTTGCCTCCTCCAGGGCCTCATCCGTGGTAATCGCCTGGGAGAAGAAATAAACCCCCACCTGAAGTCCCGCATCCGACGCGCGCTTCACGTTCTCCGTAAAGTAATCGTCCATGACGAGCTGACCGCTGCTGTACCCCCTGGCGCCCACCCGCACCATCACGAAGTCAAGACCGTCCTTTTTCGCCTTTGTAAAGTCCACATAATCCTGCAGCTTGGAGATGTCCGCTCCAACATAGGAGATCTGTTTTCCCTCCGAAAAATATTTCATGCGGTCGGACTGACAGACCAGCTTCGTGAAATCATATTCATGCTTCGGGAGGTAGGGACTGATCAGCACCCATTCCTCCTCGCCGTCCGCATTCGTCACAAGGGTGTGCTTGCCGTCCGTGGAAGGATCCTCCTGTGGTTCCTCCGAAGGCTCCGGCGTGGCCGCCGGCTCCGATTCCTCCGACTCCGGGTATTTATCCCAGAAATCCAGATCCTCCGGAGACAAGGTGCTTCCCGTGAGCACGCCGCCTAAGTCGGCCACGGTAGCCTCCCCGGTCTCCTTCAGGACAGGGCTTTCCAGGGAGTCTCCAAAGGGGGAACCTTTCCCGCTCTGCTCCTCCCCCGCCGGCCGGTTCATCGCCAGCACAAGCAAAAAAATCCCCACCGCAAACACAGCCACGCCGAGCATGACGGCGATGAGAGTCGGGCTGAATTTTTTCTGTTCTTCAAAATCATCCGGCAGCTGCAAATTTCTTCTCCTCTATACCTTTTCGATCCTGACAATCGCTTTCTTTGGACATTTTTCCGCGCAGACGCCGCAGCCCACGCACTTTTCCTGATCGATCTCCGCGCAGAAATTCTCTACCGTGACCGCCCCCGCCGGACAGTTCTTCGCGCAGATCCCGCAGCCGATGCAGCCCGTATCGCAGGCCTTCATCGTAATCGGTCCCTTCTCCGTGGAGCGGCAGGCCACAACCGCCTTCGCGTCATAGGGGATCAGAGAGATCAGATGATTGGGGCACGCGGCCACGCACTTGCCGCAGGCCCTGCACTTCTCCCGGTCCACCACGGCGATCCCCTTTTCGATGTGGATCGCATCGAAGGGACAGGCCTTCGCGCAGGTCCCGTAGCCCAGGCACCCGTGCCGGCAGGCCTTCGGTCCGCCGCCGGGGACGAAAGCCATCATCCTGCAGTCCTGGGCCCCGGTATATTCGTAATCTTTCTTTGCTTTCTCACAGTCCCCCTGACAGTGGACAAAGGCGACTTTTCTCTGTCCGGCTTCCACCTGTACCCCGAGGATCTCCCCGATGGCCTTTCCCACGGGTTCTCCCCCCACGGGACAGGCGTTCGCAGGTGCTTCTCCCTTGGCGATCGCCGCCGCCAGGCCCGCGCAGCCCGCAAAGCCGCAGCCGCCGCAGTTGTTTCCGGGCAGGGCCGCAAGGATCGCCTCCTCCTTTTCATCCGTTTCCACCTTAAATTTTATGCCCGCCATTCCCAGGAACAGGCCGATCAATACGCCCACCGCGCCCACGATGGCGGCGGCGAGCAGAATACCCCATATACTCATGCTGTTCTCTTCCTGCCTTTCTCCCGATCCTGTCTATAAAAGCCCTGAAAAGCCGCAGAAGGCGATGGCCATAAGCCCAGCCGTCAAGAGGACCGTGGGCATGCCCTGAAAGGACTCCGGGATGTCATTGTGCTCCATCTTCTCCCGCAGGCCCGCCAGGATCACGATGGCGATGGTAAAGCCCACTGCCGTGGCGAATCCGTTTACCGTGCCGGTGAGGATCCCGTATTCCTTCTGCACATTGCCCAGCGCGACGCCAAGGACGGCGCAATTTGTGGTGATCAAAGGAAGATACACCCCAAGCGCCTGGTACAGGGAGGGCATGGCCTTCTTTAAGAACATTTCCACAAACTGCACCAGGGCGGCGATCACTAAGATAAACACGATGGTCTGCAGGTACTCGATCCCCAGCGGCACCAGAATGTACTGATAGATCGCTCCCGCCACCGCGCTGGCCAGCGTGATCACGAAGATCACGGCGACGCCCATCCCTCCGGCGGTCTTTACTTTCTTAGACACTCCCAGGAAGGGACAAAGTCCTAAAAACTGACTGAGCACCACGTTGCTCACCAGGGAGGAACCGATCAGGATCATCAAAAGCTCTCTGACTTGACTCATCTACGCTTCCTCCTTTCCCTGGGATAAAGCGGCCGGCTCCCCGGCGCTCCCCTTATCCGTTCCGTTTTTTACAGTTTCCTGCCCCTTCTTTTCCTTTTCATCGCTGAGGATCGCTGAAACCGCCCGATCCTTTCCGGTTCTCCCGGACTTTGCTCCCACGGACTCCGTTCTCCCAGATTCCGTTCCCCTGGATCCCGTTCTCCCGGACTTTGCGGAGGCGTCATAGAACCGTGTGCTGCACCCGGCTATTCCGCAGCCCGCGCAGTCATGAGCGCAGCCGGCCGGCAGCTCTCTCTTCGGCTTTCCCGCCTTTGCCGCCCGAAGCTTTATAAAGTTCTGAAGGGCGGAAAGTGCAGCCAGTACAAAGAAGGCTCCCGGCGCCAGGATGAAGATGCTGATCGGCGTGTAGGAGGCCGGAAGAACCGCCTGCCCGAACAGCTTTCCCGCGCCCAAAAGTTCCCGCACCGCGCCGATGCAGGTGAGGGCCAGGGAAAAGCCCAGCCCCATCCCCAGGCCGTCGAAATACGAAGGGATCGGCGGATGGGAATAGGCGTAACTCTCCGCCCTTCCCAAAATGATGCAGTTGACCACGATCAGGGAAATATACATCCCCAGGGCGTCATTCAGCGCCGGAAGATACGCCTCCAAAAGGAGCTGCACCACCGTCACGAAGGTGGCGATGATCACGATAAAGGCCGGGATCCGCACTCTGGATGGGATCACCTTCCGAAGCAGGGAGATGATCAGATTGCTCATCATCAGCACCGCCGTGGTTGCCAGCCCCATCCCCAGGCCGTTAATGGCCGAGGTAGTCACCGCCAGCGTGGGACACATGCCCAGCATCAAGACAAAAGTAGGATTTTCCCTGATGATTCCGTTTGTCAGTCGCTCCCAGGGGGTATCCGCCCTCTTTTCCGTAAGATTACTCATTTGCGGCACCTCCCCTCTCATTCCCCGGTATGTTTAATTCCTGCGCCATTTTCAGAGCGCCGTTCACCGCGTTCGTCACGGCCTTTGTAGTAATGGTCGCGCCGCTGATGGCGTCTATCACGCCTTCCACGTCGCTCCCGGTCTTCGTGTAAGCGATCTGTTCCACCGCAAGGTCCTTCAGCTGGGGGATCAGGACTTCCTCCGCCCGCATCCCCAGCCCCGGCGTCTCCCCGATGGAAAGGATGGACACCCGGTTCAGAACGCCCTCCATGGTGATTCCCACATAGAGGACGATGTCCCCGTTATAGCCCTCGGAGGAAGTGGTCTCCACCACATAGCCGGTCTGGGTTCCGTTCCCCCGGACCGCGGCGTAAACGCTGCCGATCTCCACCCCGTCCCCGGCCAAAGTCTCCGCAAGTTCCGCGCCGGGGGCGCTGTCCGTGAGGTTGAAAGAAAGGTCCGTTTCCCCGGGAAACACTGCCTGGCAGGCCTCCTGTATGGCTTTCTCCTGCTGGCGGCGGATGGGTTCCTTCGTCAGCTCATACACAAAGCCCAGGAGAAGTCCCGCCACAAGCGTGATGACCGTCAATATCAGGGTCTCCCGCAGCATGACGGAGAGATCCGTATCGTTTTTACTCCCGTTTTCGGAGGGTTTTTCCGCATCTGCAGCGGGATCCCCGCCGGTCTCCGGCTCCTCCGGCAGATCGTCGTCGGGTTCTTCGATCAGTTCAATGTCCAGATCATTCTGCATGCTTCCGCCCCTCCTTTCCGAAGGCCACCGGCCTTGTCACTTTTTCGATCAGGGGAACCAGAAGGTTTCCGAGGATGATCGCATAGGAGACGCCCTCCGCGCCGGGTCCGAAATACCGGAACACGCCGGTGAGGATCCCCAGGATCACGCCGTAGAGGTACTGTCCCTTTACAGTGATGGGACGGGTCACGTAATCCGTTGCCATAAAGAAGGCCCCCAGCATCAATCCGCCCCCCGCCAGCTCCGCCGACAGGAACGCGGGATCCAGCCCGTGCCCCCCAAAGAGCAGGGTGAAAATCGCAAAGGACACGATGTAGCTCCCCGGGATCCGCAGATCGATCACACCCGCCAGGATCAGGATGCAGGCCCCTATCACGATGGCGATCATGGAAGTCTCCCCGATGGTTCCAGGAATCCTTCCCGTGATCATGTTCATGATATTCACGTTTTCCCCCGCTTTCAGCATCGCCAGAGGGGTTGCGCCGGTATAGGCGTCAAGGGCCCCCGCCCCCTCACAGGTAAAATTCGTCATCTGGGAGGGAAAGGAGATCAGCAGGAAGCACCTGGCCGCCAGCGCGGGATTCATAAAGTTCTGTCCCAGACCGCCGAAGAGCATCTTCACCACAAGGATCGCAAAGACGCCGCCCAGGGCCGCCATCCAGAGGGGAATCCCCACCGGAAGGTTCATGGCAAGCAGCAGCCCCGTCACCACCGCCGAGAGATCCGTCACCGTGGTCTTTTTCTTATATAAGCCGAACAGAAATTCCGTCAACACTGTGGAACAGATGGTGACGCAGATCACCAGCGCCGCCCGGGGGCCGAAATTATAGATGCCGAATCCCGCCGCGGGGAGCAGCGCGATGACCACCAACATCATAATGCCGCCCGTAGTCGCGCGGGAACGCACATGAGGGTTTGACGAAACCTGAAATAATTCACTCATCCCGCTCTCCTCCTACTTCTTTTTCTTTGCAAGCTGCAGCTTGCGCATGGATTTGATCTCCTGGGTCAGGGGACGCTTCGCGGGGCAGACATAGCTGCAGCACCCGCACTCGCAGCACTCCATGCCGTTGTACGAAAGGAACGTCTCCTCGTCGCCGCGCTCCGCCGCGTCCGCCAGCCTGCTGGGCATGACCCGTCCCGGACAAACTTCCAGGCAGCGCCCGCAGTTGATGCAGGGACCGGGCTCCATGGCGGAGACGATATCTTTGGAAAACGCCAGAAGCGCCGTGGAGGTCTTCGTCACGGGAACGTCCGTGCCGAACATGGCAGTTCCCATCATGGGGCCGCCGCAGATAATCTTCTCAGGCTGTTTTGAAAAACCGCCCGCCTCCTCCAGAACCTCCGTATAGCTCATACCCGTGGGGACCTTCAGATTGCAGGGAATCCGGATCGCGTCGCCGCTCACCGTCACAATGCGCTCCATCAGGGGTTGTCCCTCCGTCACCGCGCGGAAAACCGCCGTCAGAGTGTCCACGTTGTTCACGATACAGCCCACGTCCGCCGGCAGCATGGAGGAATTGATCTTCCGCCCCGTCGTGGCGTAGATCAGGGTCCGCTCGCCGCCCTGGGGGTACTTTGTCTTTAGGGCCCTGACGCTGATCCTGGTCTCTCCCCGGGTCAGGTCCCGAAGGAGTTTCACGCAGTCCGGCTTGTTGTCCTCCACCGCAATGATCCCCTGGGCCTTGTCAAAGAGTTTCAGAACGATCTTCAGCCCGCCGATCAGCTTTTCCGGCTCCTCCAGCATCCTGCGGTAGTCGCTGGTAAGGTAGGGTTCGCACTCGGCGCAGTTTGCGATCACGTACTCGATCTTTTCCGGCGCCTTCGGAGAGAGCTTCACATGGGTCGGAAATCCGGCGCCGCCCATGCCGACGATACCCGCGTCACGCACGATCTCAAGGATCTCCTCCCGGCTCAGTTTCTCCCAGGACTCCCGCCGCTCGTACTGCACTTCTTCATTCAGGCCGTCATTCTCGATCACAATGCTCATCACGTTGTCCCCCGAGGCGACCCGCCTGGGTTCAATCGCCTTCACGGTTCCTGAAACCGAAGAATGGATAGGCGCGGACACAAAAGCCCCCGCCTCCGCGATCATCTGTCCGCGCAAAACCCTGTCACCCTTTGCGACGATGGGTTTTGCCGGGGCTCCGATATGCTGGGAAAGAGGATAAACACAGATTTTTCCGGGCTCAATTTCACGGATCCTTTTTTTCTTGGTGAGATCCTTCCCGTCATAGGGATGGATGCCGCCCTGAAACGTCAGTTCAGCCATTCCGTCTTCTCCTTTCAGAGATCTCTTGTCATTACTAACTATACTCTCTTTTCTAACAAAATTCCACTTTAAATTCTCTTTTTATGGCTTTTTGGAAGAATATGTGGTACAATACAAAACAGAAATCATCCGCAGGCGGCGTCCGTCCAGGAGGTTATGATGAAAGTATCCCAGGAAATCTTACAAGACTATACGATCCAGTACCCAATCGAAAAGCTGTGCGAACCGGAAAAGATCCTCTTTCTGGACATAGAGACCACAGGCTTTACCGCCCGGTCCTCCTATCTGTATCTCATCGGCTGCGCCTTCTTCCGGGAAGGCTCCTGGCAGACGATCCAGTGGATGGCGGAAAATTATCAGGAAGAAACCCAGCTCCTGGACGCTTTTTTCCGGTTTGCGGAAAATTATACCATGCTGGCGCACTACAACGGCAACAATTTCGACCTGCCCTATCTCATGGAAAAATGCCGGCAGCTGGAGCTCCCCTATTCCCTGGATTCCTTTGAAGGGATTGACCTGTACCGGAGGATCGCTTCCTGCAAGACTTTCCTATGCCTGGAGAACTGTAAGCAGAAAACCGTGGAAAAATTTCTCGGCATAAACCGGGAAGATATCTGTTCCGGCGGCGATCTGATCGGCGTGTACCAGGACTATGTAACCGCCCCTTCCGAGGAAGGCGCGCGGCTCCTGCTCCTGCACAACAGGGATGATCTGAAGGGCATGCTCTCCATACTTCCCATGCTGGCCTACCAGGACGCGCTGCATCTCCCCCTCAAGGCAAAAAAAGTTCAGGCGAACCGCTACCGGGATTCCGCCGGGGGCGTGCGGACGGAGCTTCTGATCTCCATCGGCCTTCCCACTCCCGTGCCGAAGGCGGTCATGGCCTCCTCCTGCGGATGCTTTGCAAAGCTGGAGGGCGCGCTCGGAGAACTCCGGGTCCCCGTCCGGGAGGGAGAACTGAAATACTTCTACGCAAATTACAAGGACTATTACTATCTTCCAGAGGAAGATCTGGCCCTGCACAAGTCCGTGGCCACTTTCGTGGAAAAAGAAAAGCGCGTGCAGGCCACGGCCCAGAACTGTTATACCCGTAAGAACTCCCAATATCTCCGGCAGTGGTCCCCTCTCTTCGCTCCCTTTTTTAAGAAGGACTACTCCGACCGGGAACTCTATTTTGAATTGACGGACGAGATGAAGCGGAACCGTTCCGCCTTTGCATCCTATGCGAGCCATATTTTGAATATGCTTGCCGAAAACGCTTAATAACATGCACAAAACCTTCGCAGCCCTGTTTCCCGCCGCGAAGGTTTTTTCGTTGTCTGTCACATAGTCTTTCCATTCTGTGAGATATTTCATTTCGAGTAAAAGAAGGAATTCCGCCTCTGATACCCTATGTCCTTGTAATCCATGATCTGCTCCGTGCTGCCGATGAACAGCGTGCCGCCCGGGGACAGCGAAGCATAAAATTTTCGAAAGATTTCCTCTTTCGCCTCCTCCGTGAAATAGATCAGCACATTTCTGCAGACGATCAGATGAAAGTCCTTCGGGTAAGGGTCTTTCAGAAGATTGTGCTCCTGGAAATGCACCCTCGCCTTAATCTCGTCCGCGATCTTATAGGAGAGCCCCACCTTTGTGAAAAATCTCTTCCGAAGGTCCTCGGGAACCGCCGCGACGCTTTTTTCTTTATAAAGGCCAACCTTTGCCTTTTCGATGATCTGCTTATCCAGATCCGTTGCAAAGATATTGATCTGGGACAGGGGTACAAAGCGGGACAGGGCCATCACCAGGGAATAGGGTTCGTCCCCGGTAGAACACGCCGCGCTCCAGATCTTCAGATTCTTTCCAAACCGTCTGATCATCTCCGGGAAGACCTCCTTTTCCAGAAAGGCCCACTGTTCCGGGTTCCGGTAAAATTCCGAAACATTGATGGTGATATAGCTGACAAACTCCTCAAAGAGTTCCCTGTCGCTCTTCAGGGCGGTTATGTACTTATCGTAGCCGGAGATACCATGATTGGCGATCAGCGTATCAATCCGTCTCTTCATCTGCTGTTCCTTATAGGAACTCAGGTCGATCTCCGTCAGCTTCCTTATCTCTTTTTTGAAATATTCGTAATCATAGACCAATGCCATCTCCACACTCCCTAAAAATGCCGTTTTTGTTCTTCTGTGACAGTCCATACATAATTTGGCCGGTATCCCGTCGTTTCCGGACGGTTCCAGGCCTTCTTCGCCTGCCGGATATCCGGTTTTGTCCCGAAAAAGATAAGAGGCTCCCTTCCGGCAGCCTCTCGTTTTTTCCTTTGAATCTTCTTACTCTTCCTCGGAAGCGATCACAGCATCGATGTCAACCGGAACAACATCCTTGTCGTCATCCTTGGGCTCCGGCGCGAACATTGCCTTCACGCTCAGGGAAATCTTCCTGTCCGCCTCGTTGAAATCCACAACCTTTGCGGTGATCTCCTGGCCAACGGTAAGAACATCCGACGGCTTATCCACATGATCCTTGGAGATCTGGGATACATGGAGAAGCGCATCCACGCCTTCCTCCAGCTCCACGAAAGCGCCGAAATCGGTCATCCTTGCAACTTTGCCGGTCACTACGTTGCCAACTGCGTATTTCTCAGCGGCGTCCCTCCAGGGATTTGCGTCCTCAAACTTCAAAGAGAGGGCGATCTTATTTCCGTTGATCTCCTTGATCAGGACCTTGCGGGTCTCGCCAACCTTGAAGACTTTCTTGGGATGCTCGATGCGTCCCCAGCTCATCTCGGAGATATGTAACAGTCCGTCCGCGCCGCCCAGATCGATGAAAGCGCCAAAATCCGTGACATTCTTCACAACGCCTTCCACCACGTCGCCCTCGTGGATCCTCTCAAAGAGTTCCTTGCGAAGGGCTTCTTTCTTCTCCACGAGAAGCTGACGGCGGTCGCCGATGAAGCGTCTCTTCTTGGGATTGTACTCCGTGATCACAAACTCGATCTCCTGACCGGCAAACTTGTTCAGATCCTTCTCATAAGTGTCGGAGACAAGGCTTGCGGGGATAAAGACATGCACGCCTTCCACCACGACGGTGAGTCCGCCGTCCAGGACCTGGGTCACAACTGCTTTCAGGATCTCCCGGTTGTTGTATGCTTCTTCAATTCTCTTGTTTCCTCTCTCGGCGGCAAGCCTCTTGTAAGTCAGTACGACCTGCCCGTCCCCGTCGTTTACCTTCAGGACCTTGACTTCCATGGAGTCGCCGGGTTTTACAACCGTGGTCAGATCCAGGGAAGAATCATTGCTGTACTCGCTGCGGGTCAAGATGCCATCGGATTTATAACCGATATTCAGAACGATCTCGTCCGGCTTCACATCGATAACTTTGCCTTCCACTACCTCTCCTGTATGAATTGTCTTAATAGATTCTTCCAGCATTTGTTCAAAAGTTAATTCTGACATAATTTTGAACCTCCTCAATTAGTTTGTTTGGGGTGGAAGCCCCCGCGGTAATACCCACCAGGCGAACAGCTTTAGGCAAGACCAAATGTAAGTCATCCAGTGTCTGTATAAAATAGGTGGATTCACATTCCTGACTGCATATCTCATACAGTTTTCTTGTATTGGAACTGTGTTTCCCTCCTATTACTATCATCACATCAGCGGCCGACGCGAGTTCCCGCGCAGCCCGCTGCCTCTCTTCCGTCGCATTACAGATAGTATTCACAACACTACCATTGTAACCTCTTTTGCGAAAAATTTCAACTATATTGTCAAATTTCTTATAATTAAATGTTGTCTGGGCAACCAAAACTCCCCGATTTTTGTCATGGAGCTCTATCTCTTGCGCTTCCTCGACCGTCTCCAGGGTCTTCACTTCGCACCGGCACCACCCGCGGATCCCCTCCACCTCCGGGTGGCCGGGGTTTCCGGCGATGTAGACGCAGGTATCGCCGCCGGTTTCCTTCTCCACAATGCGGTGGATCCGCCTGACAAAAGGACAGGTGGCGTCGATGCACTCCACGCCCTTGCCGCTCAGCAGTTCAAAGATCTCCCGGGGCGCTCCGTGGGCCCTTATGATGACCGCCGCCTTCTCCCCCTCCGGAAAGGTCATGGCCGCCAGCTCCTCCCGGTTCTCGATCACCCGGACGCCCAGCGCCTCCAGCTCCCTGACCACTTCCTCATTGTGGACGATGGGGCCATAGGTGTAAATTGTCTTTCCCGTCTTCAGCTGCTCGTAAACCGTGTCCACGGCCCGCTTTACGCCAAAGCAGAAGCCGGCGCACTCCGCCAGCCTGACTTCCATATAAAATCCTCCTGATTTTTACGGCAATCCCGATCTACTCCCATCTATATGAAGTGCCCTAGCGATATACCGTTCTATGGCGGTGGTATTCCTCCCAAACCGCTCCGCCTGTATGGATCCCCTCCAGCAACGCCCAGCTTCCTGTCATGCGCCTTTTTACATTAACTCATCCGGCAGGCCGCCGCAACCTTCTACTTACACAGCTCCAGGATCTTTGCGATCACTTCCTCGATGGTCATATCCGAAGTGTCCACCAGCACAGCGTCCTCCGCCTGGCGCAGGGGGGAGGTCTCCCTGTGCATGTCCCGGTAATCCCGCTCCTCAATATCGGCCCGGATCTTCTCCAGGTCGCAGGGAACGCCCTTTGCCGTCAATTCCTCGTAGCGTCTCTTTGCCCGGACCAGGCTGCTCGCGGTAAGATAGATCTTCAGCTGTGCCCCGGGGAGCACGCAGGTGCCGATGTCCCGGCCGTCCATGATGCAGTCGCTCTTCGCCGCCAGCTGCTTTTGCAATTCAACTAATTTTTTGCGGACTTCCGGGATGGGACTGATGGCGGAAGCCATATTCCCGACCTCCTCCGTCCGGATCAGGGCGTTTACATCCTCCCCGTTCAGGTACACCACCTGACGGCCGTCCTCGTAGGCGATGGTCACCTCCGCCTTCCCGCACGCAGCGATAATGCGCTCCGTCTCCTCCGGTCCGATATCGGCCCGGATCATAAAGAGGGCCATGGCCCGGTACATCGCCCCGGTGTCCACATAAATAAAACCTTTTTTCTCCGCCACGGCCCTGGCGATGGTGCTCTTTCCTGCTCCCGCCGGTCCGTCAACCGCGATATTGTAACTCATATCCTCTCTCCTTTTTAAGTATTGCCGCCCGCCGCGTTTTCTCCGGCCAGATGTCCGGTGGACCAGGCGATCTGCAGGTTAAAGCCTCCGGTCAGCGCGTCCAGGTCCAGCACCTCCCCTGCAAAATAAAGCCCCTTTATCAGTCGGGACTCCATGGTGGAGGGATTGACCTGCCTGACGGAGACTCCGCCCTGGGTGATGATGGCCTCCTCAAAGCCCCGGGTACCTTTCACCTGCAGGGGCAGCGCCTTGATCAGCTCCCCAAAGCGCTGTCTTTCCTCCCGGCTGATCTCAGACACCTTCTTTTCGGGCTGGATCCCCGAAAGCCAAACCATCACCGGGATCAGTTTCGCCGGGAAAAGTCCGCCCAGCGCGTTCTTAAACTGTTTCGCGCTGTTTTCCTCAAAATCCCTGAGAAGCCTTCTGTCCAGCTGTTCCCCGGTCAGGGCGGGCTTTAAGTCCAGAAAGGCCCAGGTCTCCCCCTCCGCCTTCCCGCTCCGGTAAAAACTGCTGGCGGAGAGCGCCAGGGGCCCGCTGATCCCGAAATGGGTGAACAGCATTTCCCCGAAACCCTCATAGAGCACTTTTTTCCCGCGGGTCAGTTTCAGCTCCACATTCCTTAAGGAAAGCCCCATCAGGTCTCCGACCCAGGGCTCATAAATCTCTAAGGGGACCAGAGCAGGCCGCCTCTCCGTCAGCTCATGCCCGGTTTCCTGTGCAAAGCGGTATCCGTCCCCCGTGGAACCGGTCGACGGGTAGGAAACGCCTCCCGTACAAAGGATACAGGCGTCCCCGGAAATCTGTCTGCCGTCCGAGAGCTGGACTTCCTCAAACCGGCCCTCCGGACAGGAGATCTTTTTCACCTCACTGTGCAGCATCACCTGAACCCCCGCGCGGTCCAGCATCCGTTTCATCGCCCCGATCACATCGGAGGAGCGGTCCGACACCGGGAAAACCCTGTCCCCCCTCTCCACCTTCAGGGGGCACCCCGCCTCCTCCAGAAACGCCATCATCGCCCGGTTGTCCCACTGATAAAAGGCGCTGTACAAAAATTTCCGGTTCGTCACCACATTCTGAAAGAGCGTCTCCCTATCTTCCGCGGCATTGCAGACATTACACCTGCCCTTGCCGGTGATAAAGAGCTTTTTTCCCAGCTTTTCATTTTTTTCCAGCAGAGTGACCTGCGCCCCCGCCCGGGCCGCGCTGCAGGCCGCCATCATTCCGGCGGCGCCGCCCCCGATCACGATCACATGGCTCATTCGTCCTCTTTTCCCTTCTCCCGATAGACGGACGAATCATGCAGTATGGGCTCGTCCTCTATAAAATTGATCTCATCATTTAAGTAGACCTGGTAATCGCTCCAGACCTGCTCCAGCATCTTCATGTTCTGCCGCACCTCTCCCGGGCGCTTCAGCGCCAGGGCCACCACCAGGGCATTGATCACACTTAAGGGCGCTACCAGGGAATCCACGATGGAGACCATGTCGCTCCTGGCGAACAGATTGCAGGAGGAATACAGGTTCATGGGGGAATTCGCGCTGTCCGTCAGGGCGATCACCCTGGCGTTCCGGTCATTGGCAAATTCCATGGCCTTTAAGGTCCGCATGGAATACCGGGGAAAGCTGATCCCGATCAGGCAGTCCTTCTCCCCTATATACATCATCTGCTCAAAGGTTTCCGTCACGCTGGTAGTGGACAGGAGCGTCACATTCCTCCGGATGATATTCAGATAAAAGTGCAGGAAACCGGCCAGGGGTTCGCAGCTCCTGAGACCGATCACATAGACCCTTTCCGCGGAGAGAATGGTATCCACCGCCATCTCAAAGGCCGCCGTGTCCAGATGTTCCATGGTATCCCGGATCTTTTCCGCGTCCGAGCGCATCACCGCCGTCAGGATCTCGGACTGGGAACGACCGTAATAAGCCGCGCCCATCTCGCTCCTGGAGGACAATCTGTCCCTGACGCAGGCTTCCAGGCTCTTCTGGAGCTGCGGATAACCTCCCTCCATTCCCAGGACCCCGGCAAAGCGCACCACCGTGGACTCGCTGATCCCCAGCTCGGCGCCGAGCTGCGCCGCCGTCATGAACACCGCCTTGTCAAAGTGGTTTAAGATATATTCCCCGATCTTTTTGTGGCTCTTACTGAACCCGGGGAACCGTTCCTCTATCAACTTTAAGATATTTTTCTCTTCCATAAAAACTCCTGGATCTACTCCTTATCCCCGGATCCGTAAGCTCTGTGCCCCAGCTTTTTCGGAAAACCTCCCTGCCGATTTTTCAGCCATCCCCGAAAGCTCCTGGCCGCCGGTTTTCCTCCTACCTGACAGGGCTCTGCGCACTGACTGATTCGCGCTCTCTCAAAAACGACCGGTACACACTTTCCAGCATCTTCAGGGTCTCCTGATCCGAGAGATCGTAATCTCCGGTCAGGGACATACAGGCCGCCCCGTGGATAAAAATCCACATCTTCGTAAACATGGCGCCGGGATCCGGGCATCCCTGGGCCGCGGCCGCCTGGATTTCCGCCTTTACATTCTCCGCGCCGCCGTTTAAGAGCTCATAGAGACTTTTCTTCGGCTCCGCCGATACAAAGAGCATACGAAAAAGCTCCCTCTCCTCCCGGGCAAACGATATGTACGCCATGCCGAGATTGGAAAAAGGAAATTCGCCCAGCTTCGGATACAGCGCATAGAAATCCTGGAAGAAAGCGGCCGCCCGCTCATACACCCCGTCCATCAGGTCCTCCATGCTCTGAAAGGACCGGAAGATCGGCTGCGTGGAACATCCTGCCCGCTCCGCCACCCTCCTGGCCGTGATATTCTTCAGTCCCTCTTCCCGTGCCATCTCAAAGGCGGTATCCAGAACCATCCGACTGCTGATCGACTCTTTTCTCGCCATGCGTCTTTCCCCTCATCCGTATGCCAAAGGCCGGCCGAACGCCATTTTTTTCACAGCGCCCCACCCGCTTTTTCCCCTTTTTTGTAACACTTGTTATTTTACACGCAGAAAGGGGTTTTTGTCAAGTCCTGAACGACCTCGCGCCTCCCACAGCGAGCAGAAAAGTCGCAAAAAGACGCTGCCATAAGACAGCGCCTTTTCGAAAAACATTAAGGGAGTAATTTTGCAGATGCCGGGAATCATTCATGCTCATTCAGATACAGCTGCACCCGGTTCTGGATCTGGTTGATGGTCTCTTCCTTGCTCAGATTCCCATCGATATAATTGTCCGAAACATCATATACGATATCCAGGATCTCTTCCGCCCGCCGGACCGCATACCGGGCGTCCTCGTAAATGTCCAGCATCTTCTGATGGGTCTCTTCATCCCAATCGTAATCCCGCTTGACAGTGGTTTCCCAGACCTCCTTATTCATCGGTTCAGAGTAACTTTCCTGAGCTGATTTGCTCAATATATAGGATATAAAGGCGTACGCTCCCTCCAGATGCTCTGTATTCGCATTGACCATCAGGGTATCGGAATTATCCTGAATCAGATAGTGGGGGCCGTCGTCAAAGTAATACCCGACCGGGATGAATCCGGGAAACCACTCGGCAATCACATCTTCATCCATTTTGGAACCAGAAACCTCATCGGACTCTAAAATCGGCTCATACCCCTTCATTCCATCCTCATGCCCCTTCTTTGTCACATCCAGGATCTTGGAAAAGATCGGAGCTGTGAAATCACAGGTGTTGTTCTCCCAGTCGATGATTCCCCAGAGATCCTCCGAACCCTGCAGGAAATATTTCAGGACATACCTGCTCTTAATGGAATCTCCCAGCAGGCACCCATGCCCCGGGTACTCCAGGAGCATATCCACCAGCCCTTCTATATCCTTCGGCGCTTCCCTGTCTCCCAGGACCTCCGGGGAAATGTAGTAATTCTTGATAATCATATACGGGGCTACTCCATAGATCCGGTCCCCGGAAAACCCGGGGGCATACCCGGAGAAGAAGGTCTCACTTGTAATGCCGCTCTCCTCCAGATAAGGCGCCAGGTCCACCAGGGACCCGCCGTCCATGATTTCCTGGCTCAGGGGAAAGACGTCTTCCGACATGATATCCGGACCTTTTCCGGCTCCCACCTCAACCAGCAGCCGGTCCCGCATGGTCCCCAGCTCTTCTCCATAGTCACAGGTCTCCAGCTCCACACGATATTTTTTGTTGGACCTGTTAAACCGCTCCACAAGAGAACTGTAGTTGCTATTACCGCCTCGAAAACCTGCCGTCACCAGGGTGATAACGATCCTTTCGTCCTCTTCCTGTTTCTCCGGCTCCCGGGTCGCCGGCTCCGATTCCTGGGCCGCTGACTCCGTCTCCGGTTCCCGGTTCCAGAATTCCGGATCTTCATCGTCCGCGTGATAATAGATCTCGATCTCAGACGAAGCCGGTTCCGAAGAGTTCTGTGACGCCTCCCGGGAACCGCAGCCGGACATAACGACCAGCGCGGCCAACAGCAGTCCCATGAAAATCCCCCTTCTTTTCTGAATCATCATCACATTCCTCCTTCCCGGTCCGACAGATGACGCCCGCCGCACCTCGTTTTGTCAAGTTTTCTTCTACCTCAATGAAACGCCCGGTTTCATCAAAATACTATCAACTTGTCTGTCTATATTCATAATAACTTTATATTTGCCATTTGTCAAATTATTATTTTCAAAATAGTATTGCAAATATAGTTTTTTTAAATTATTATAAAAAAGAAGGGGCATACATCTATGAAATGGCAAAAAGATATTTATGAAAATGTCCGGGGGGGCATCGTAGAATTGCTGATCCTGCACCTGCTTCAGGAGCGTGACATGTATGGATATGAGATTCGAAACGCCCTTGAGGAGCGTACTCTGGGGGCGTTTGACTTAAAAGACGCCGCGCTGTACGGCCCCTTATACAGGATGGCTTCCCGGGGACTGATCTCTTCCCGTAAGGAATTGGTCGGTGAGAAACGGTTTCGCGTCTACTATCATATTGAGGATGAGGGCGCGCAGTACTTAGCGTATGGGATCGAACAGATTCAATATGTCTTTTCAGGTATCATGAACTTATTAGGGGGAACAGAGAATGAACACCGGGAAGAATAAGACCATCGTCCGCAAGTACTTAAAAGAGATCCGTAATAGACTGGTTTGTCAAAAATCCTTGCAGACTGTTTTCCTGCGCGAACTGAAAGAGCGCATCCAGCTCTTTCAATCTTCAGACCAGGAGATCACAGAAGAAATTCTCTATGAGGAATTCGGCTCCCCGGATGACATCGCCGCCGGTTTTTTCAACCGGGAAGACTATAAAGAGCTGCTTCAAAAAGCCAGGAAACGGGCCATCCTCTGGAAGATAGCCTGTGTTGTGATAACGATCTTGCTTCTGGCACTCATTTCATACACTATTTGCTACATACAGTATACAAGAAGACACATAACTCTAACTAATGATTATATTCAAGAACCAAATAAATTTCTCTTTTGGAAAAAATATCATTGATCACCGCACATTCCGCTCATGCCGCCGAAGGAATCCGCTTCGACCCGCAAACGGGAACTGTGGTTACAAAATCGGCGGTCCTTTTGCAGGCCGCCGATTTTTTTCATCCATCTTTTTTTGCTAAAGGTCTTATACGGGATAGGCTCCATTCTCTTTGTCCGCGACAGCGGGATCGACTTTCTCCTGCTGGGCCTGGCGGTACTTGAAGAAATCAGTAGCCACCTGCGGGAACAGTGCGTAGGAAAGAACATCCTCGTCCTGCTGTTTCCACTCTTTCATCTCGTTCTCCAGCTTATCCATCTCGCTGCCGAGCTGATCCGCATAGCGTCCGGTAAGTCTCTCCTCCCCGGGGATAACCTTGTCGATGACTTCCTGGTTCATGGGCTTTACGGTCTGGCCGTATTCGCCGCGCAGGATGGCCTTGGTCTCCTTGGTCGCCATCTTATACCGCTCTCCCATGAGCACATTGAACACCGCCTGGGTGCCGACGATCTGGGAGGAAGGGGTAACCAGAGGGGGGTCGCCCAGATCCTTGCGGACGCGGGGGATCTCCTCCAATACGTCGCGGTACTTATCCTCCGCGTTCTGCTCCTTCAACTGGCTCACCATGTTGGAGAGCATGCCGCCGGGAACCTGATAGAGCAGGGTCTTGATGTTCACGCCAAGAACCTTCGGGCTGAGGAGCCCGCTCTTTAAGCACTCATCCCGGTAAGGCGCAAAGTAATCCGCGATCTCCGCGAGAAGATCCTGGTCGAAACCGGTGTCGTAAGGGGTTCCGCGGAAGGTCTCCACCATGACTTCCGTCGCGGGCTGGGAAGTACCCATGGCGAAGGGGCTCATGGCGGTATCGATCACGTCCACTCCGGCCTCCACCGCCTTCAGGTAAGTCATGGAAGCTACGCCGGAGGTATAGTGGGTGTGGAGCTGGATGGGAAGTTTCGTGTTCTCCTTCATGGCCTTGATCAGCTCGGTGGCCTTATAGGGAAGGAGCAGTCCTGCCATATCCTTGATGCAGATGGAATCCGCTCCCATCTCCTCGATCTGCTTCGCCATGCCCGCCCAGTACTCCAGGGTATAGGCGTCGCCCAGCGTGTAGGACAGGGCGACCTGTGCGTGGCCGCGGCCCTCACGGGCCTTGATCTTGTTGGTGGCGTTTACGGCCTCCTGCAGGTTCGGCATATAGTTCAGGCAGTCGAAGATACGGATGATGTCGATGCCGTTGGCGATGGACTTTTCCACGAAAGCGTCCACCACGTCGTCCGCATAGGGCCTGTATCCCAGGATATTCTGACCGCGGAAAAGCATCTGCAGCTTCGTGTTCTTAAAGCCGTCGCGGAGCTTTCTCAGTCTGTCCCAGGGGTCCTCCTTCAGGAAACGCAGGGAGGCGTCAAAGGTTGCGCCGCCCCAGCACTCTACGGAGTGATAGCCCACCTTATCCATCTTCTCCACGATGGGGAGCATGAGGTCCGTGGGCATTCTCGTCGCGATCAGGGACTGGTGCGCGTCGCGCAGGACGGTCTCGGTAATCTTAATCGGTTTCTTTTCTATTTCTGACATTGCGGTTTCCTCCATTTTCTTATTTGATCAGATCAGTCTAAAACACGCCGAAGATGGCCATGAACGTACCCGCGACCACCGCGGTGCCGATCACGCCTGCCACATTGGGGCCCATGGCGTGCATCAGAAGGAAGTTTGTGGGATCCGCTTCCGCGCCCACCTTCTGGGACACCCGCGCCGCCATGGGAACGGCGGACACGCCCGCGGAACCGATCAAAGGATTTACCTTGCCCTTGGTAGCCCACATCATCAGGTCTCCGAAGATCACGCCCGCCGCGGTGCCGAACATAAAGGCAACCAGGCCCAGGGCGACGATCTTTAAGGTATCAAGGTTCAGGAACGCCTCGGCGCTGGTGGTCGCGCCCACGGAAGTGCCAAGCAGAATGACCACGATATACATCAGCGCGTTGGAAGCGGTCTCCTGGAGCTGTCTCACGACGCCGGACTCCCGGAAGAGATTTCCCAGCATCAGCATACCCACCAGAGGAACCGTAGTGGGAAGGATCAGGCCCACCACGATGGTCACCACTACGGGGAAGAGGATCTTCTCCAGTTTAGACACGGGACGCAGCTGGCTCATCTTGATCTTTCTCCACTTCTCCTTCGTCAGGAGCTTCATGATGGGAGGCTGGATGATAGGCACCAGGGACATGTAGGAATACGCCGCCACGGCGATGGGGCCCATGATCGCCGTCTGTCCCAGCTTGCTGGCCAGGAAGATGGAGGTAGGGCCGTCCGCGCCGCCGATGATGGAGATGGCGGCCGCCGCCATGTCGTTAAAGCCAAGGAAGATAGCCCCGAAATACGCGGCGAAGATACCGAACTGCGCCGCCGCGCCAAGAAGGAAGCTCTTGGGGTTGGCGATGAGGGGACCGAAGTCCGTCATGGCACCCACGCCCAGGAAGATCAGGGAGGGCAGGATCGCCCACTCGTCCAGCATATAGAAGTAATGCAGCAGACCTCCCACGCCGTTTGCAGCCTCCTCGGGGCTGATCATGATGTCGGGATAAATATTCACCAGGAGCATACCGAACGCGATGGGCGTGAGCAGCAGAGGCTCAAACCCGTGCCGGATAGCCAGGTATAAGAAAAAGCATGCAACCGCGATCATCAGGTAGTTTCCCCATGTGAGATTGAAGAACGCCGTCTGATGGATCAGATTGCTAAGCGTACTAGTGATATAGTCCATTTGTCGACCTCCTGTCGTCTTGTCTCTGAAAGCGGTAAGGCCCGCAGATTAATTCATGGTAGCAAGCAGTGCGCCTGCCTCAACAGCGTCGCCAACGGATACATTGATACTGGCCACGGTTCCGTCCTGGGGAGCGACCACGGGGATCTCCATCTTCATGGCCTCCAGGATCACCACCGCGTCGCCGCGCTTTACAGCCTGGCCGGCTTTCGCCTCGATCTTGAACACCTTTCCGGCCGCGCCCGCCTCGATCTTTACGCTGCCTGCTGCGCCGCCTGCCGCGGGAGCCGCTGCCGCTGCGGGAGCCTTGGGTGCTGCCTTGGGCGCTGCGGGGGCCTTTGCCGCCACAGGAGCGCCTGTGGACGCGCCCTCCTCTACTACTACGTCATATATGTTTCCGTTTACGGTAATGGTATAATTCTTCATTTTATTCTCCTTCCGCCGCATTTCCGCGGCCGCCTAATCTTGCCAAATTACGTGATATCAATCCGGTCTCCCCGGCTCTCCTATCTCCTGCGGATGGAACGAACCACAAATCCATCCGTATTGGAACTTCCCTCATAAGCCGCTATGGCCGCCGCGATCACTGCCACAAGCTCCGTATCGTCCTGCGCCTCCAGGATCTCCTCCTGCTGTCCGATCTGGGCGACAGCGTTGTCGATACCAGTGGTATCCACTTTCTCCTTCTTAGTGAACGCCGCCTGGATCTTCGGGATCAGACCGAAGCAGGCGATGATCAGGCTGATCAGGATCAGCACTGAAAACACGGTGCCCATGCCCAGGACCGTATTCATGGCCGCCTTCTCCATCAGCTCCGACTTTTTATAGCTGGGGTTCAGGGACGCGCTCTCCATCCGTAAAAAGAAGTCGTTGGACAGGATGATCTCCACCTTGGCGTCCCGCTTCTCACAGTGGGCGTCCAGACTCACGATGATCTGGGATCCGTCGATCTTTGCCTCAGACCCAGTGATATCCAGGATGTCTCCCGTCGTCGCACCGGCCATGTGGAAAGATTCCATGGCGGACAAAAAACCGTATCCGTCGACCTGTCTTCCGATGGCATTGGAACCGATATATTCCAGTTCTTCTTTGGAGCGCTGGGAATACATGTTATAGGTCTCGTCCTCCATAAAGTCGCTGAAATAATATGCCAGGGACTTCGCGTGCGTCTCCGCGGTCGCCAGTTTCGTCTGGTCAGTCTGGCTGAGCTCTTCTTTGCTGCCGCCGCAGGCGGTCAGGCCAAGGATACAGATTAGCGTACAAAGGAATGTAATCCATTTCTTCATTCTGCAGTCACTCCTTCTATACTGTGCCGTGCTTTTTTGCCGGACGGTCTTCGCTCTTTGCAAAGAGCATCTCAAAAGCACCGATCACATATTTTCTGGTCAGTCCGGGCTCCACGATCTGGTCCACGTAACCCCTTCTGGCCGCGCTGTTCACATTGGACTGAAGTCTGCGGTACTCCTCCGCCTTCTCTTCGATCATTTCCGCACCCTGGCCCTCGTACATGATCTTCGCCGCCAGTTTGCTGTCCATGGTCCCGACCTCTGCGTCCGGCCAGGCGATGGTGAGATCCGCGCCCACGGCCTTGGAGTTCATCGCCGTGTAAGCGGTGCCGTAAGCCTTCCCGACGATCACGTTCACCTTGGGAACGGTGGCGTTCGCAAAGGCGTAGGTCATCTTTGCCGCCGCCCTGGCGATACCCTTTTCGGAACACTTCGTTGCCTCGTACCCGGTGACATTGGTCAGGGTAAGGACGGGGATTTCAAAAGCGTCGCAGAAGTTCACGAAATCCGCAGCTTTCTCACAGCCCTGTTTCGTGAGGACGGCGCCCAGCTTCTCGGAGACCTTTCCCTCCTCGTCGCAGATCTCGGAGCGGTTCGCCACAACGCCCACCGTCGCGCCGTTCAGGCGGATAAATCCGGTCACCATGTTCTTCGCGTAGCCCGCTTTCAGCTCAAAGAAGGCGTTGTCGTCCGCCAGGATGGATGCGGCGATGGAAGTGTCTCCCACGCAGCCGGCGATCTCGGGATTCACCCGGTTCAAGTCGTCCGTGCACTCCGTGAGGTAGCTGGCGTTATCTTCATTGTTTCCGGGGAGCAGGCTCACCAGTTCCCGGATCTTTTCGATCACGGAAGCCTCGTCGCCCACATAGTCCACGATACCGCTCTCCTCCGCCTGGAACTTTGCGGAAGCGGTGTCGCACTTCGCGGCGTTGTTCCCGTCCAGCGCATTGGGGGAATTCACGAAGAGCTTCGCATTTTCCTCCATAAACGTAAAATCGGTCATCCCGGGGAACAGCGCCAGTCCGCCGCCGCAGGAACCCATGACCGCAGTGATCTGAGGGATCACGCCGGATGCCATGGTCTGCTTCAGGTAAATCTCGCCGAACGCGTTCAGCGCGTCCGTGGCCTCCTGCAGGCGCAGGCCCGCGCAGTCCAGCAGTCCGATCACGGGAGCCCCGGTCTTCATGGCAAGGTCGTACAGGTTCACGATCTTCTTCGCGTGCATCTCGCCCAGGGTGCCGTTCAGCACGGAGACATCCTGACTGTAAACATACACGGGATTTCCGTCGATCACCCCGTATCCGGTCATACAGCCGTCGGAAGGAGCGTCCGTAGGTTTCAGATTGAAGTCCGTCGCCCTGGCCGTCACCATGGCGCCGAGCTCAACGAAACTGTTGTCATCGAGCAAAGCATTGATCCTTTGGCTCGCTTTTGAAGTGTTACTCATGCTTTCAGCCCTCCATTTATTGTAAGTTAAACACGAACAGAGAAATATTGACAGAAAAAACTACCAATAGTCCTTGACAGTATAACATAAAAAATGCAACTCGCAAAGAGCGAATTGCAATTTTTTTTATATTTTTCCCAATTCCCGGGTCAGCTTGCAGATCTCGTCGATCATGTCCCCTATAGTGGAGATCGTATTCAAAAGCGGTTCCTCCGTGGTGATGTCCACTTTCGCCAGGGCGGCCAGCTCCGCCGGCGGCAGGGTTCCCCCGGCCCGGGTGTTTGACAGTTAAATAAATGAAAAAGTACTTGCAGGCCGCATATTGCCTGTATTTTTTTGTCAAATTTTT